>JBBRES010000162.1:0-5323 GCA_038202665.1 Kapaibacterium sp. (SeqCode)
TCCAGAACGCATTTGGAACGCTTACCCTTTGGGGAAATGCAACGTTCAGTCGGAATACCATCGTGGACTATCAGTATCAAACGGCCACGGGCGTGCTGTCGCTTGCAGGAAACCGCATTGCAGGATTCCCCGACGTGCTCACGAATCTCGGTGTTACGTACACGTATAGTGGTCTCTCGGTGGGGCTCACAGCGAAGTATGTGGGAACAATGTACACGGACAACTTTGGTGCCGATGTCGGGAGAACTGGGGTGGGGTATGCGGACAATGTGATCGATCCCATGGTCATCGTCAATGGAACACTTGCCTATGAGTTGCGTCAGATAGGGCCGTTCCCGGCACTTCGATTGAAGATGCAGGCGAACAACCTGATGGATACTCTTGCCATTGCTGGTGGTAATGGAAAAGAGTTCTATCCGTTAGCACGGCGTAACTTTTTTGTCGTATGCGAGGTCGAGCTCTAAGAACACACCCCCTCCTTTCCCGATGGGCGTCCTGTGTGAGAATCGTACTTGTCCCCGGTATGATATCACGTAAAGCAGGTCGCCCATCGCTATATTCGCGCCCTATGAAACGACACAGCATCAATATCACGGCGCAGTGTGCCTTCGACGGACCAAAAGGGCGCTGCAAACGAAAAACCACCACCTCGCATCCGTACTGTGCCCAGCACACTCAGGAAGTTTTGGGAGTTCGCGTTGCGAAATCTCAGATCAAGGGCGCCGGCCTTGGCCTGTACGCCGTGCGGCCGTTCAAAAAGGGCGAGCACGTAGTTGAGTATCGGGGCGAAAAGCTCACGCAGAAAGAGTACGACACCAAGTATGCAGACGATGCCATGGGCTCCTACGGTATTTCTCTCTCCGCACGGTACGTTTTGGACGCTGGCAAAACCTCGTCCGGCGTTGCTCGGTACGTTTGCGACTACCACGGTTCGAACTCGAAACCCAACACCGAGTACGTGAACGTCGATAATCGCATTTGGGTGGTTGCCGTTCGTGACATCAAGGTTGGGGAGGAATTCTTCTCCGATTATGGTGACGACATGCACAAGGCTATGGGCCTGAAATAGGGCACTCCTTCGTAGTTTTGTAGCTGCCCGTAACTCGGGAGAAACACCTATGGCAAAAACCTTCATTTCGAATAAAGACGAATCCGTGCGAATGTTCAAGAGCGACTTCTTGGAGTTCTTCTCGCACATTCATTGGTCAGTACCCGTCATCGCCTGGTCTCCAGTGATTATAGGTCTGTTCATCTATTGCGCCATGGCGGAGGGGATTCTAGCAACGCTTGGATTCTTCATCGCGGGAGTGTTCCTGTGGTCGTTGTCGGAATACATCCTCCATCGGTTCGTGTTCCACTATCAACCGAAGACCGAGGTCGGGAAGAAACTGCACTTCCTTTTGCATGGCGTCCATCACGACTATCCGCAAGACAGCTCGCGGTTGGTGATGCCGCTTGGTTTTAGCGTGCCAATCGCCATCGTGTTTTACTTCGTCTTCCGAATTATTATGATGCCGCTTGGTGGTGAGTATTACTTGGGTCTGTTCTCCGGCTTTATTGCTGGCTACTTGGCCTACGACATGATCCACTATGCAACACATCACATGCCCATGCGCGGTCGCATAGGCAAGTTCCTCAAGCAATACCACATGAAGCATCACTACGTGGATGGTGATCACGGCTACGGCGTGAGCAATCCATTGTGGGATCATGTCTTCCACACCGTGCCCAAGAAGTAGGTAGACCCATGAGCCTAACGAACCAGCAGATCTTGAGTGTAGCAACGAACGTTGCTACGAACATCACCACCATCGAGCATCATGGTGATTTCACCCTTGTGGTGCAACCGCAGCAGCTTATCGAGGTGATGACGGAGCTCAAAGAAAATCCGATCACGCAGTTTGATATGCTGATCGATGTAACGGCTATCGATTGGCTCACGAAGTCCGATCGATTTCATGTTGTGTACATGCTGTATTCACTTGGCAACAAGGCACGTGTTCGCGTGAACGTACCCGTCCAGGAATCGAATCCACACGTCCCAACGGTGGTCGACATTTGGGAAAGTGCCAACTGGTATGAGCGGGAAACGTATGATATGTACGGCATGATCTTCGACGGCCACCCAGACCTTCGCAGATTCTACATGCCTGAAGATTTTATGGACGAAAACGGCGAGCAGCTCTACCCACTACGCAAGGATTTCCCACTCATGGGAATTCCTGGCTCGCTGCCGCTACCTCCAAAGACTGATCAAGTAGGCGTCGACCTCAACTAATCATTCACCGAGCGACGCTGCGGCTGCTTCGGTGGTATCGAAGAATTCAAACAGATACTCGATCTGCGAAATGCGCAGAAGACCGCGAACGTGCTCATTCACGCCAACCAGCAAAACGAATCCTTCCGACTCCTTCATTTGCCTATTGGCAAGGAGCAAGGCGGAAAGGCCTTGGCTGTCGCAGAACTCTACGTTCGAGAGATCAATGATGATGGCCTTGATGCGCTCTTGCAAGAGAATCAAGAGTTCACTCTTGACTTCGGGTGCTGTAGTGGAATCCAGCCTTGGCTCCTTCAACGTGAAGGTTACCAGCTCATCGTCTTGTTCAACTGAGAATTTCATGGGGTTCGCCGTAGTCGTGGTGCATAGAACTCACGCAAATATCTGAAATTGCACCGTGCATTCAATCCTCATCCTTCGACTCTCCTCTATGGGGGACGTAATTCTGGCCACTCCGCTCGTGCGCCAAGTGCGTCGTACCTATCCGAACGCGCGCATAGATGTGTGTGTGCAGGAGCGTTTTGCAGAGGTTTGGAGATATAATCCTAACGTGCACACGGTGTGGAACTGGGACGTTCACGATCCGGACGCAACGGCGGATGATCTGAAACTTTCGATGCGCGAGTCTCTCCATGGCGAGCAGTATGACCTAGTGGTTGATCTCCAGAATAACGTCAGGTCGCGAATTCTACGAAAGGGACTTGGCAAACAAGTTGTTATGCTTGACAAGCACCGACTCGAGAAACTCGCTTTGGTCTACCTAAAGAGGAAGCCAGACATCGTGATGCCCATCGTGGATCGATACCGGGCAACAATGCATGCATTTCCGTTGGCGCTAGATGTAGCAGGTGCGGATGTGTGGACAGAACAAGACAGGCAGCAAGGCTACTACGGTCCGGAACGCCGCACTGGTGCTCGCATTTCTCCAGAATCTTTGCGGATAGCCGTTGCTGCCGGTGCCCAGCATTTTACGAAGCGTTGGCCTGCAGCACGATTTGCTGAACTCTGTACGTTGCTCAAGCGCGAGTTCGATGCAACATGTGTGTTGGTTGGGGGACCGAATGATGTGGCAATTGGGGACGAGATCGTAGCATTGTCCGAGGGCAAGATCGAACGAGCCGATGGCGCAACGTCGTTGGCGTCGACGATTGCTGCGCTTGACTCGTGCGACCTAGCCGTAACGAACGATACAGGTGTAATGCATCTGGCATCTGCGCGGAGACTGCCAATTGTGGCCCTCTTCGGTTCTTCTGTTCGTGACTTGGGGTTTGCACCGTATGGGGTTCGCAATGCGATTGTCGAGGTTGAATTATCGTGCAGACCATGCTCGCATATTGGTCTGGCATCATGTCCAAAGCAACATTTTCACTGTATGAACATGATCTCCGCTGATCGTGTGCTCGCCGCCATCATGGACTTCGTAAATTAGGACTATGAACACCGTAGGTATCGCACTCGTTGGCGCTGGCAACATCGCCCAAAACATACACCTTCCACTCCTTGCCACCTTAGCGCATGCGAAGCTCGTGGCGATTGTGGACAAAAACGTGTCAAAGGCTCGCATTCTTGCGGAGCGGTATTCGATTCCGCATGTATGCAAGACCGTTGAGGATGCCATTGCATTGGCCGATGTGGACGCCGTTGTGGTAACAACGAGTACCGATGCACACGCAGAGACAGCACTTGCTGCAATTCGCGCCAACAAACACGTGTTCGTTGAACGTCCAGCGGCTCGTACACTGCAAGAAACGCTCGACATACGTAATGCGGCCATCGAACACGACGTGCAAGTAATGGTGGGAATGAACCACCGGTTCCGGCCAGATGTGGTGCACATGAAGAACGCCATCGATCGAGGAGAGATTGGGCAAGTGTATTACGTGAAGGCTGGTTGGGTGAAGCAACGTAGTACAGACGCGCGGTGGCTTGCGCAAGAAGAGAAGAGCGGCGGCGGTGTGTTGGTAGACCTTGGCATCGTGGTGATCGACTTGATCATGCACGTGTTCAATTTTGGTCGTGTACGGAGCGTAGACTGCTCCATGTTTCGCCATGAGACGAAAGGTGTAGAAGACGTGGTGGTGGCGATGCTGCACTTCGAGAACGGCTCTGTGGCAACAATCGAGACGAGTTGGTCGCTCATGCGTGCAGAAGACCTGTACTACTGCAATGTGTTTGGCAAGAAGGGGAGCGCCTTTATCAATCCGTTCAAATTGGTAAAGCGTGCAGGCAATGAATTCCAAACAATTCAACCGGCCCAGCCAAAGGCCTCGATGGCTGTGTATCGGAAGACCTACGAAACAGAGCTCAAGCATTTCGTGACGTCGATTCGTGGAATCACTCCCATGATCTCTACCGTGCACGAAGCTGTAGAACGAATGAAGATCGTCGAAGCACTCTACGCTTCGGCTGAACTCCGACGAGAAATCGTCATCCCATAACACCCCTGTGAACAAGATGTGGAAACGCCGCCCCTCGTGTGAACACGGGGCGCATAAGTCGCATCCATCCTCGCTGTCACGTTTTGTAAGTTGTTCGCATGGATACTGTACGACAAGGCTCGCGAGCCAATGTTCTCTCGATTGATGAACTCACCGGAAACATCCCTCCGCACTCAACAGAGGCAGAGGTAGCCGTCCTTGGTGCCATGCTCATGGATAAAGAGGCCGTGAGTAAAGTGCTGGAAGTGCTGCAAGCAGAGTGCTTTTATCACGACAAACACGAGACCATCTTCAAGGCGATGACGTCCATGTTCGAACGTGGCGTAACGATCGACTTGATCACGTTGAATAACGAGCTGAGTCGCAACGGAGATCTCGAGCGCGTTGGCGGCATGTTCACGCTCACAGACATCAGCACACGCACCGTAACGGCGGCCAACGTAGAACATCATGCCCGCATCGTTCTCGAGAGGTATCTGAAACGTTCGCTCATCAAGGTTGCCGGACAGATCATCGCAGATTGTTTTGACGAGACCACAGACGCACTCGACGAAGTCGATCACGCAGAGCAACGGATTTTCGAAGTGGCCGAGCGGCGCCTCAAGCG
>JBBRES010000163.1:0-5269 GCA_038202665.1 Kapaibacterium sp. (SeqCode)
CCTCATGCCGATACAGACAATGCGACCTGTAATGGGCGACAGAGCAAACTCAGAGATCTTCTTTTCGCGCTCTGCATCGTTCGCCGTATTGCGCAGGAGATACTCTTGTTGTGTTTCGTCAAACGAACCAAACGGCAAGCCAACGGTTTCGAGATCGAACGTAAGGAAGAGTTCGTCGGTCATGAGGTGCTCCTACCGAGTAATAACGATGAATTCTGTGCGACGGTTTTGCGCCTTGCCTTCGTCGGTGGTGTTCGGAGCAACTGGCTGTACGTCTCCAAAACCTTTTGCTGTAATGCGCTTTGCATCGATGCCTGTCTTCACTAATGCATCACGTACAGCATCGGCACGTTTTTGTGACAACGTGGTGTTGTAGTTCACATCCGATGTTTTGTTCGAATTGTCCGTGTGACCGCGCACTTCGATTGTCATGTTGGGATACACCTTCATAAGTGTTACAACATTGTTGAGTGCCCGTTTGGATTCTGCTTGAAGCGTAGACTTGTTGTTATCAAAGAACACGTTCAACAATGCAATCGAACCAACATCTGGCGTGTTGTCGTAGGTGAATGATGTTTGTACTGTGTCTTTGGGGAAGCACAACTTGACGTTCACGGTATGCACGCCGTATTCGTCTGGTGTGTACTCGAGCACGTAGAAATTCTTGATGCGACGATACACGTCCTCGAACATCAGTGGAAACTCCGAGGTGCGATAGATGTGTGAGTATGAGCCACCGGTAGGCTTGGAGATCGACTCCATGTAGCCCTCGTTGATACCGGCGCCAAAGTCTACGGCGCAGACTGTTATGCCATACTTCTGTGCCATGAGGATGGCTGAGTCTTTGGATATCTTCGACGAGTTTTCTTGTCCGTCCGTAAACACAACAACGGCCTTCCGATTGAACGATCCGGCCGTTGCATTCAAGTGATCGATAGCTGCACCAATGCCGGAGTGGATTGCTGTACCGCCTCCGAAGCCTTCGAGTCCGTTCTTCTGGAGGTGGGCAAGAAGTGTATCGACGTTCGTAGTAAGGGCAGACTCGACTACAGCATGTTCATCATAGCGAACAAAGGCCATAGCGTCTTCTGGTGCCTTCTTCTTTGCAAACATCTCTGCGGCGTCCTGCACGGCGCGCGCACGTGGGTCTCCCATCGAACCGCTGTTGTCCATCACGAGCGCCACGGCTGTAGGCTCGCGATCCCGCTCCGTAACTTCCTTGAGCGTGTACTTCTTTACCTCGCTTCGATCGGAACCCACTTGCTCTACAATGGAACACCACAAGGACTTAAACGCCCCTTGCGACGCGCCATAGTAATAGGTGCCAGTGCTATCCACAAGGTGCATGTACACGCGAATAGCTTTACCGTTCGTGCGTTCAATGCGTGTTGCTTTCATACTCAGCGAAGTGGGCTTCTGTGCGGGCAAAGGTGCAATCGAGCGCACGTACAGAGGATTGTATCCTGGTGGCGGATCGGCATCTACAGTTGATGGTGGTTCTTTAAATCCACTACATCCAATAGCAACGAAGCCTGCACACAGACAGGCAACAAGTGAACGCAACCCCATGAATCCTTCTCCTACGGTATGTCGATGTGTACTTCGTCCAGTTGTCGGATGGCAATACTACGCGGATCTATCGTACGAACAGCCTCCCGAAGCTGTTTAAATGCAGAAGCGTTGTGCTCAACCTGCCATGCGTAGCGAGCAGCTTGTGCGAGCGAGACAACAACGATCTCGCGTAATCCCTTGTCGAGCCGCTGTTCGTGCCCTTGGAGACTTACAGCAATCTCTGATACATGTGAGAGGTTGAAGGGAGGCATGGCAACGGAATCGCGCACAAGTCTGATAAGTGGACCAGCCGGAACCATACGGTGGTCCGTAGCAAATCCTTGCTCTTCATTCACCATCTCGCCCGTTATGTACACAGGACGTTTGCCATCGTTCGTTTCCACTATCGCATTGAGCAACGCCACAAATCGTTGTTGAATGGCCATTACCGAAGAACGATTCTTCATGAACTCGTCGCTGTTGTCTTCGAACAGTTGCAGATATGGTGCATAGGCGGCTGCGGCCGGCTGTGCTCCGGCCATTGCTGTTGGGTATCGGTACGAAAGGTAGGGCACGTACCAAGTGCGACGGAGGAGTTCTTTGTCGATGATCGTTACGTCCGGACGTAGATGTTCAACGGTTTGCAGATACCAGAATGCGCTACAGAAGAAATCCCATTGATGCGTGATGATCACAGCATTCGGTGCGGCATTGTCGAGGATCAATCGCGTGTATGCTTCAACGGCGCGATCCTTTGATCGGTTCTGCTCTTTCCACGCGGAGGTGGCGCTCACGAAAGGCAGCAGCAGCAATGCGAGTGCAAAGCGCTCTGCGTTGAATCGTTGCAAGAGGACGTGGAATCCAACACCACAACACACGACCACAACAGTCACCGATGGCAGGAAGTAGTTCTCGATATCGGGAATAGAGTAGCCGAGTGCAATCCCAAGATTACCACTAAGGATGAGAGCTAGAGCCAGAGCCGTTCTGCGTTCGCGACGCACAAGCGTCACGCTACCTACCGCAACAGCAACAAGACCAATCCATGCAACCGCTTGCGGAAGCATGGCTAGGAAGACCTTGAGATTCTTCCCTGCAACCTTGTCGTCGCTGAATAGCCAGACACCAAACTGCGTGCCCTTTACATGGTAGAGAAATGCATCGAATGAACGGTGCACCATGCCCCAGTTCACCGGGGGATCTTGCGCGCTTCGAAGTGGCAGGTAGGCATATAGTGCGAGCGGGATCAATCCAACACAGGAAATGAGTGCAAGGCGCTTCCACTGCGCACGAGTAGTGCCCGGAGGGAGTGCAAGCACCACGATGCCTGGCGCAAGGAAGGCAGACGATAGATGGTTCGTGAGCATCAGGCCAAAGAACAAGGCCGTGATGGCAAACCACCGCACATCGTTCTTTGCTGCATTGCGAGAGCGCAGAGCAGCGAAGAGAGTAATGGTTAGTAACAGTGCGTGCAGGGAATACACTTCTATGGACAGAGCTTGCGTCCACACGATCGACGTCCACCCATACAACAACGCCACGCTCATGGCCACGTATCGAGAAACTCGAAACTCGAGCATCACAAAAAACAACATGGAAACAGAAGCCGAGACGAAGACGGCCGCCAAGACGTTCAGTCCACCAATAACGGACGACCACGGAAGCAACGTCCACGTATGTCCGAGTAGCGTAAACAACGGATATCCCGTTGGATGCGCAACGCCAAGCGTGGCACAGGCAGCGGCGAGCTCACCACTATCTGTGTACGATAAACCCGGACTCTGCGTAAGCAGGTACGAGATAAAGGTTGCAAGGCCAACAGCCGCAGCTAGGGCGGCAGGGAGGAGAGGACTACGTCGATCCATAAACGTCGGTCGGTTAACGAACGACGGAGATCGTAGCCCGGTAGGCTTCGTTGGTCGTCGTCGAGAGCATCACTTGATACATCCCTGAGGCCATTCCTTCGAACGGAACGGTAATCGTCGAAGAACCATTGGTGCCAACAACGCGACGGAGAGTGCCGTCCATAGAGTACACGTTCACGCCTACGATCGAAGTAAGCAGGTCGCCCTTGAACGTAACCGCATCGGTGGTTGGGTTTGGACCCATCGTTACAGATGCAACAGTGTTGATGTCGGTAACAGACGAAGTTGACGAGATGTTGAAGACAACGCCAAATCGCAGTGAATCAGCAATGTTCTTCCCATCGAATACGGTAAAGAACGGAGTCGAGACTGCTTCTACAAGGTGTGTCACGATCTGCATTTTGAGTTCTTCGGTGGACTTACCGGCCATAGGATATGGGTCGCGCTCAAACGGATTGTCGCCATCGCGATAGATATTAAAGCACAGATTGCCGAAGCAAATGGCCACATCGTGGTCAATCGTGACCCCGAACAAATCTCCACGCACGCGAACTTCCTTTTGTGCGTCTGACAGATTCCGCAAGAGTCCGTGCGAATACACAACCGACTCCGGAGTGGAGTTCACCGTTTGCTGAATGGAGTCGAGGACAAATGATTGAGCGTTTGCAAAGGTTGAACAGGCAAGAGCCACGACGGCAATGAGTAGCGACTTTTTCATATTTTCCCTAGTCTTTTTCCAAATGAGTAACTGACGAAACTACAAAGGTTTGTGCAAATGCTCCGACGCCCATTCGCCGTTTTGGTTACCGCCCTCCTACTTGCCGGAGTCCATGTTTGGGCTCAGGATGCGAAGCAAGAAGCTCTCCCTTCCGTCCAGCTTCGGAACGTAGAAGGTGAAATCGTCAATACGGCCACACTTTCCACCGACAGTACGCCCGTCGTGATCAGCTTTTGGGCCACTTGGTGCAAGCCCTGCATCTTGGAACTCACCTCGTATGCGCCTCTCTATGAAGAGTGGCAAAAGGAAACAGGGGTAAAGATCGTTGCTGTGTCGATCGACGACAGTCGCAATGCTCTCAAGGTGCCACCACTTGTTAAGGCCCGGAATTGGCATTTCGACGTTCTCATGGACGAGAATCAGAACTTTAAGCGTGCCATGAACGTGAACAATGTGCCGCACACGTTCCTGGTACAGAATGGAAAGATCGTTTGGTCGCACGCGGCATATGCCGCTGGCGATGAGGAAGATCTGTATGAGCAGATCAAAAAGCTTGTTGGTAAAAAGGCAGCAGAGTGAACATGCGTAACACGACGGTCCTTGCCGCCTTTCTCCTTCTCTCTGGCACAGCGTCCCTCCTTGCTCAAACGAATATTGAGGGCATCGGGACAATCTCTGGTTCGTTGCAAACAGATATGCAGACGTACAAGCGCGACTCGATTATTGGTGCGCCGAACGTACCGGAACGACTGCTCTCGAATAGCTTTTTTAACCTGTTGTTTCAGCGCGGCAAGTTCACGGCAGGAATACGATTCGAGTCGTATCAGGGGCCACTCCTCGGCATCGACCCACGCTATCAAACATCTGGAGATGGCACGGGATTAGGCATACCCTACAGGTTTGCAACGTATGACGACACGAATTTCGAAGTAACCGCAGGAAACTTTTACGAGCAATTCGGTTCGGGAATGATCCTGCGCACGTATGAGGAACGCAATCTTGGTTTCGACAATTCAATCGATGGACTTCGTCTGCGATTCAAGCCTGTAGACGGGGTGAAGATTACGGGACTGATCGGACGTCAGCGTTCGTTCTGGCAAAAGAGCGAAGGTATAGTGCGCGGAGGAGATCTTTC
>JBBRES010000164.1:0-5118 GCA_038202665.1 Kapaibacterium sp. (SeqCode)
ACCGAGCACGTCGCCACTCTCAGACGTCGTAAGAAACGCGCGGTGATGTCCGCCTGCGTTGAAAGTACCGGAAACAAGTTCAGGTCCGCCCTGATTTGAGGTGCCATACATTGGAATGCGATAGATAGCCGCCACACCGGATCGCTCGGACGTAAAGCAAATGGACTGTCGTCGATCTGTGATGCACGGAGCATAGTCATCTGCAGGCGAATTCATCGCATCCATAGGCAATGGCGCCATCCACTGTTCAGACGCATCATAGAGCGGCTGTGCATGCACAACCGTATCGTACGCCATGAAGGCGATGAGTACGAGAACGATATGGTAAATCTTATACACCGCGTGTTTCTGGATGCCAGATAAACTTATGCATTTGCAGTTGGAAGCGCACGTCGAGTTTGTCTGCTAAAATCCATTCCACAACATCTCTGAACTCGAGTGCACCGAATACACATGAAAGCAGCACGGCAGTGGTTAATCGCGGAAGGTCGTAGCGCCTGATCACGTCGCGCGCAAACTCATAGTCTCGGCGCGAGGCCAATACAAACTTGATCTCGTCCGATGGACGCAAGGCCTCAAGATTCTCCCAATGATTCAATGGTTCCATTTTTGAATCGGGACATTTGACGTCGACAATACGAACGACGCGTGTGTCCACCGACGACACCTCGATGTGTCCACCCGTCTCTACCGCCACCGTATAACCAACATCACAAAGGTGCGCCATCAGTGGCAACACTTCTGGTTGCTCAAGCGGCTCGCCGCCCGTGAATTCTACAAAAGAACAACCGATGCGTTCGACCTCTGCGATGATCTCTTTGCCCGTCATGAGCGTCGCTACAACGCGTTTGTCGAGAGCATAGGGTGTATCGCACCAAACACAGCGAAGCTTGCAGCCTTGCATGCGCACGAAGGTGCATGGCATGCCGGCACGGCTCCCCTCTCCCTGGACGGAGAAGAAAATTTCGCTGACGTTGAATTGGTGTTCGAGCATAGGGTACAAAGATACGATTATGCAATTCGCATGTAGTCTTGTGCGCCTTGATACCGTTGCTGTAGATACATGCGCGTACGGGCAACATCGGGGTGACGTAGATGTGGGTCGCGATCAATGAGTGCAAAGGCATCTTGCCGCGCCCGTGCGATCATCGGCGTGTCGTTCACTAGGTCTGTGAAAACAAAGTCCGGCAGGCCGCTTTGTCGCGTTCCCAGAACGTCTCCAGGTCCGCGCAAGGAAAGATCCACCTCGGCAATTCGGAACCCGTCCGTGGTCTCTTCCATGGTCTTGAGACGGATGATTGACGACGCACGCTCTTCGGCTGCATTCTTTCGGTTGATCTGATACTTGAAATGGTCTTTGGTGGCAAGGAAGCAATACGACGCATGCTCACCACGGCCTACACGTCCGCGTAGCTGATGCAACTGCGAGAGTCCAAATCGTTCGGCATTCTCGATGATCATCACCGTCGCATTAGGAACGTCGATGCCAACTTCCACAACTGTTGTGGCTACAAGGATGTCATACTTTCGTGCAAGGAAGTCGCGCATCGCGTCTTCCTTTTCATACCATAGTTGCTGACCATGCAGCAGCCCCATCTTCAAGTCTGGGAACACATCACGCTGCAGTGATTCGAAGTGCTCAACCGCTGATTTCAATTCGAGTTTTTCGGATTTCTCGACAAGCGGATAGACGATATAGACCTGTCTGCCCTCTGCAACTTGCTCGCGCACGAAGAGGTGCACGGCATCGAGCTGACTCTCATACACTACCGTTGTGACAATGGGTTTCCGGTCCTTTGGAAGTTCATCAATCACCGACACGTCAAGGTCGCCGTAGGCCGTCATCGACAGCGTACGCGGAATGGGCGTTGCAGACATCACAAGAATATGCGGTGCCTTGCCGCCCTCATTCGACTCGCATCCTAAGCGCCGCAATGCTGCGCGTTGCTCAACACCGAAACGATGTTGTTCGTCTATGATCGCAAGGCCGAGCTTGTGGTAGGCAACACTACTTTCGAACATGGCATGCGTTCCGATCACAATGTTCGCTTCACCGCTTGCAATCTCCGACAGCACTTTTGATCGAAGGGCCTTTCGCTGTCCTCCAACAAGCTGTGTGCATCGAATATCTGTTGCGCTCAAAAGTCGTTGAATGCTGTTGAAGTGTTGCTCTGCAAGGATCTCCGTAGGTGCCATGATGAGGGTTTGATAGCCATTGTCGACGGCACACAGCATACACAGCAATGCAACGATGGTCTTACCGGATCCCACATCACCTTGCAACAGTCGGTTCATCGGTGCGCCAGACGTCATGTCGCGTGTGATCTCGTGTATCACACGTCGCTGCGCAGCCGTCAGATCAAACGGGAGACCCTCTACAAGTGCTCGCGCATGCGGACTCTTTGCTTGCATGGGCACACCAAACTCCGGCACTCGTTGCGTTCTCTTGCGCACTGCAAGCAGGAGTTCAAAAAAGAAGAGCTCTTCATACTTCATGCGCTCGCGAGCAGCACGCACAGAAGCAAGTGTTGATGGGAAGTGTAGCTCACGCAGTGCCGTAGATCTCGACATGAATCCGTGCTGTCGAACAAATTCCTCAGGCAGCGGATCCGACATCGAATCCAGTGTCCGATCGATCACATGCTCTACAATACTGCGCATCATGCGGAGCGTCAGACCTGCATTTCGCATCCCCTGAGTGATCGTGTATTTCGGTAAGATGGCACCAGCTCGATACTGCTCCATCTCTTCTTCTTCGACGCGCTCAATCTCTGGATGATGAAACGTGATGTGATTCCATCGCGGGTCGAAATCCGGCGCGCCAGAGATCACCACGTGCTGCCCTTGCGCCAGCACACGTTTGTAATACGCCACCATATTCCAAAAAATCAACGTTGCCGATGCTCCGCTTCCGTCGCTTACAACCACCGAGAGCATTGCTCGGCCCTTCCCGTAGGATTGTTCTCGAACATCGGCAACAACGGCAACAAGCGTTACTTCTGCCGTCACCTTTGTGAGTGTAGCAGCATCAGAGTTCCAGAGATTAGGTTTTCGGAAGGTGGCAAGGAGCGCGGCGATCGATGGGGCCGCACTTCTGTCTACATATCCGCGCGGGACATACATCAGCACATCTTCGGGAGTGACGAGACCTTCCGATGCCAGCACTTCTGCGCGACGTGGGCCAACACCCTTTACATACTGCAGTGGCAGGATCTTCCGCTCTTCGTCGCTCATCGTTGCACTTCTGTTCTGCACGAGAGAATCGTGTCTGTCTCACGTTCTCCTAACAAGTAGAGTTGGTCTTTGTCCACAACAAACGAGCGCACTTCCGAAAGTGCCTTGATGATTCGATTCTCTCGTGGCATGTCTTCGCACATCATGCGAGTAGATGCGATAGCTCCAATGCGAATCGTCGTTCCATCGGTTGTGAAGGTGGTAGAGATGGCATTGCAGCCACCATAGCCCGAAAGTCGATCTTCACTAAAAATGAGTTGTGGCGAGCGTGAATCGGACGGAGCGGACAGGCGTTCTGTTCTCACAGATTCAACGTACCAAGTGCGACCACTCAAGGCAACGGAAGGCGCTGTAGACTTCGTCGTACTACACGACCAAACAAACGTGATCGCTATAACACAGAAGAAAAGCCTGATCATGGTGTGGCGAGAATCGAACGAGTATAAACGATGTAGTCCGTTGGTGGTGGGGTTGCACCAGTCGCACGAATAAGAACGGACACTTCGTCCATGTGATGCGTTGTGTGATTGATGACGTGAAAGACAATGTCACGCAATGGTTGCGTGAAAACGATGCCGCTCAAATTTGCATACGTAATGGTCGCGTCTACTCCCGCCTCGCCGCCTTGTAGCAAGACATCGACCCATGCCGCTGAATCGACGACATTCCGTTCGAGAGCCTGATCGATGGTGAGCGGTTCGTTTATGTCTGTTATGACGGCACCGTCCCGTATTCGTTCGAGCCAAACACGTCTGGCATTCACGGTGTGCTGGAAAAGGAACACAATACGAGCGTCGTGCACGAGGTTGTGCTCTATGCACGCATCGGAAAGTTTTTCCATCATCCATGATCCATAGTGGAACATGGTGCCGAACCACGATGCCGCATTCTGCATGACAAAGACTCCGTTTATCTAACCACCGTCATCCAGCCATGTACGTCGGGCGCTTGTCCATAACGGATGGCATTGAGATGGCGCTTGAGGGTGAACATCGTATCGGTTGGAAGCACAGGAAGTGTAAACTCTTCTGTGTCGATGGCAATGCTGCCAATGGGAGCGACGGCAGCGGCCGTACCTACGCCAAAGGCCTCTGTTACACGGCCAGCACGGAGTCCTTGGGCGAGATCATCGACGGTAACAAGTCGTTCTGAAAATGGCAGACCTAGGTCGTTTGCAATCGTCAGCACACTTTCTCTTGTGACGCCGTCCAGAATCGTGTCTGTGAGTGACGGGGTCACGATCACGCCGTCGATCACGAACATCACATTCATCGTGCCCGACTCTTCAACTACTCGGTGGTCCTTCGCATCTGTCCAGATCACCTGATCAAATCCATCCTTTTGGGCGAGCTGCGTGGGGAGCATTGCAGCCGCGTAGTTACCTGCGCATTTCGCAAACCCTGTTCCACCGGTAACAGCACGCGCAAACACGCGTTCGATACGGACTCGGAGTGGGCGTGCATAGAGCGGACGGAACGGTCCACCAACCACCATGTAGAGGTAGTCGTCGGAAACCTTGATACCCATGCGTTCTTCACTCGCGATCACGAAAGGTCGAATATAATATGCGCTATCAGGTCCGGGCGGCACCCACAAACGATCTGCTCGCACAAGATTCACGATGCCCTCACGGAAGTGTTCCAAGGGAATCGTAGGCATACACATGCGGGTAAGAGATTTATTGAATCGCTCGTGGTGCTTTTCAATGCGGAACACGGCAACATCGCCATTGTCGTATCGGTAGGCCTTCATGCCCTCGAAAACGATTTGCGCATAGTGCAATCCGAGCGCCAATGGCGACATCTCGATGGGAGCGAAAGGTTTGAGCTCACAGTGCTTCCAATGCTTATCGGAATGCTCCGCGATACTCATGTGCTCACTTGG
>JBBRES010000165.1:0-5116 GCA_038202665.1 Kapaibacterium sp. (SeqCode)
CCGACGGAGAAGATCACCGGGACGGCAGATGGCGTTTCGGGCACCTTTATGCTCGACGCCTCGAACTTGGAAGCAACGAAGGGGAAGATTGAAGTAGCTGTGAGGTCGATGACCACGGCCATGTCCAAGCGCGACGAACACATGTATAGCGCTTCGTGGCTAGGGGCGGATGAGTTTCCGACCATTGCCTTCTCGCTTGAAGGATTGAAGGATATAAAGGCTACCATGGTTGATGGTAGGTACCAGGCAAAGGCCATGGCTACCGGACAGTTCACGTTGCATGGTGTTACGAAGCCAATCACAGCCGAGATTATTCTTACGTATCTTCCTGCGAGCACCGAGACAGCAAAGCGCGCACCAGGGAATTTGGTGCTGGTGAATGCTCGATTCATGATTGCACTCAAAGACTTCAACGTTGTTGGTAAAGCTGGTGTGGTAGGAAAGAGTGTGGGCGAGACGATTGCACTTGACATCAATCTCTATGCGAATAGCTAAATGAACATTGCCGGCTTTTCTTTCATACGAAATGCCGTGAAGTATGACTATCCAGTGGTAGAATCGATTCGTTCGGTTCTACCACTTTGCGATATGTTCTATCTCGCCGTTGGGGATTCTGAAGATTCCACAGAAGAGCTACTCAAAAGCATCGGTAGCGACAAGGTTGTGATTATTCCGACGGTGTGGGACGACACGCTTCGGGAGGGCGGCAAGGTTCTTGCGGTTGAAACAGACAAAGCCTTCCAGGGCATTCCTGCACATTTCGACTGGGCCTTCTACATCCAAGGCGACGAGGTCCTCCATGAGAATGGGATCGATTCGTGCAGGCGGGCAATGGAGCAATACTGCGACGACCCTACGGTGCAAGGCTTCGTCTTCAAGTACAGACATTTCTACGGATCGTATGACTTTATCGGATCGGCTGGATCGTGGTATCGTCATGAAGTGCGCATCATTCGCAACGACAAGCGTATTTTTTCGTGGCGCGACGCCCAAGGTTTTCGAACTGCGGGCGATTTAAAACTTCGAGTGCGACCCGTGGACGCGTGGATTCATCACTACGGCTGGGTCAAGCCACCTGCCGTCATGCAACGCAAACAAGAAAATTTCAACAAACTGTGGCATGATGCTGCATGGATAGACGCGCACGTGGCAAAAGCGGACGAGTTTGACTACACAAAGATCGATGCACTGGAACGGTTCTCGGGCACCCACCCACATGTGATGATTCCACGAATAAAGGCGATGAACTGGTCGTTCGAGTTCGACCCTTCGTTTAATAAGCGACGGGTGAAGGATCGTTTGAGAGATTGGGTCGAACGACTCTTTGGGGTGCGCCCTTTCGAGTACCGGAACTATACCACGTAGAAAATTCTGAGCTACACACTGTGTTGTAACATTCAATCCAGATGTGACTCCTTAAGCCCCGAACACACAATCTGCAATTCCGAGGGAAAACACATGAAGTCTTTGAGCTTCCTATTTGCGCTTTGTTGCGCACCGATATTTCTCATGGCGAATCCGGGTGGCATAACCGGTCAATCAGCAAATGGCTGTGGTGGCGCGGCATGCCACGGCGGAGCCGCCAATGGGGCCACCTCGGTCTCATTAACGGGTCCTACCGTTGTTGATGCGGGGTCAACCACAGATTTCACGTTCATCGTTGGGCATGCAACACAGGCCGCAGCCGGGTACAATCTCTCGATCACGAGGGCCGGCGGTGCCAATGGCACATTTGAGGGGCTCGATGGAAGTCAGGTAAGTGGTGGTGAACTCACACACATCGCACGCAAAAACATGGCCGCCGGCTCAGCTTCGTTTCCGTTTCGCTGGACAGCTCCTGTTAACCATGGTGTGTATACAGTTCGGGGTGCTGGGAATGCGGTGAATGGCAATGGCGGACGCGATGGAGACATCTGGAACACGATGACGTCGACGTTAACCGTACGAGGCGCAGATATCACGGCGCCGGCAGCAGGTCAGACGATATGCGTAGGCCAGTCAATCACCATGACGTGGACGCAAACGGGGATGACAAACTTTAACGTTGAGTATTCCGCTGATGGAAATGCATGGACGAATCTTGGCTCGGTAAGCGCTACCGCCAACACGTACACATGGAATATCCCGGCAAATCAAGTGGCAGGTGGCGCGTATCGTTTACGGCTTGTCGATGCAGGACGTGGCGTATCAGTTGCCCAATCCAATTCATTTGCGATCAGTGCCGGACCTGCGATAACGACACAACCGATCGGCCAAAACATTTGCGTTGGGAGGGGACTGGTTCTTCTCGCCAATGCGACCGGAGCAACAGCCTATCGTTGGCGTAAAAATGGTGTCGATATTCCAGGCGGAACCAATCAACAATTCCAGATCGCCGTTTCAAAGGCAACCGACGCAGGATCGTATGACTGCGTGATCTTTGGGTGCAGTCTTTCGTCTACAACGAATCCTGCCGTGATTGTAATCGACACGAAACCTGCAATCACCGCGCAGCCACTGGCGCGCACGATTTGCGAGAATGATACGACGTCCTTTAGTGTGACGGCAACTGGAACGGCGCTCACCTATCAGTGGTTCAAGAACGACGAAGTAATGGTAGGGAAAACTGGATCGACCGTCAAGATCACACTCGCCAGCAGTGCTGATGAGGGTATGTATAAGTGCGAAGTCCGCGGTGCGTGCGACCCTGCCGTGATATCTGCAGCAGTAAAGCTCACGGTGAACATCGCACCAAAGATCACTACGCAACCAAAGACTCAAGTACTAAAGGTTGGTGATGAACTCCTGTTGACAGTGAAGTCAGACGGTGCCAATCTGAACTATGTATGGAAAAAGGGCGGCGTGGCTCTGACGAATGGAACCACCGCAACCTTCCGTATCGCATCTGCAGCCAAGGCTGATGCTGGACCATATACGTGTACAGTAACAAATAGCTGTGGAAATGCACTGTCCGCAGTAGCCACGATAACAGTCACAGACGCATCTGGTCCTGGCAGGGTGGCCTTCCCACTCAAAACACTCGCTCTGGGCACCGTATACACGTGTGGAGATACAACGGTATCTGCCACTGTGACAAACTCCGGTGCATCTCCTGTTACGTTGGCAACGCTCGCGACGGCTTCCCCAGAACTCACGATCACAGGCTTGACTCTTCCTGCTGTAATCGCACCTGGTGCCGCGTTAAACTTCTCGATCCAGTTCCGTCCGACAATGGCCGGTGCGTACTCTGCGAACGTGATTGCGACGGCTACGTCTGCTGGTTCAGCAGACACAATGGTCGTTACAGCATCTGCAGCCGCACCATTCACGCTGAGCAAGGACACCATCAAGTTTGGCTTCGACGCGAACGACAAACAGTGCGTGTCGCTCACCACATCTGCCCCGTGCGCATTCATGATTAACAGTGTGCAGATCGGTGGCGATCAAGGAGTGATTGAACACGAATCCCCGACGCTTCCTCATACGGTAGAGAAAGCAGGAGGAGTTGAGGTGTGTTTGAAAACGATAGTTGCCGGAAATAGTGGGTCTGGAATGATTTCAATCGCAACGAATGCGGGAATGATCTCGATACCATGGATGCGTGTAGGCCTCGTTTCCGTAAACGATGAACGTGGAACCTCACTCGTAGTAGCACCAAACCCGGCCAATGATGTTGTTGCGATATCTTCCAACGATCTAGGTCCAATGTCCGTGACGATCCTTGATGGAACGGGTTCAACGGTGTTCGCAATGAGCACCGAAGGAGGCACGGTAACGTGGAGTACTTCTGGAGTCGCAAGTGGGATGTACCTCGTTCGAATCGAACGCATGGGAACACTAACCACGCGAATGATCTCTGTGATTCGCTAACGTAAATCTGCACTACACGAAAAAAGCCGATCGCTCACGTGAGCGATCGGCTTTTTCATGTGTATCAAAAGCTTGTGATCAGGGGAAGATGCCGAGCGACAGATACGATTGCGCGATCTTGTCGATCGAACTCACGAATGCCGCCGTGCGCATATCCTTCACTTTTGGATTGTTGTAGTAGATGTCCATGATCGTGTTGTAGGAAGAGATCATGGTGTCTTCCAGTCCGGAGTTCACGAGGTCTTCCTCATCGGCACCGCGTGCGATCAGATTCTTTTCCGGACCTGTAAGTCTCTTGCCAGTGAGCGTTTCAATAGTTTCGACCAAGCGAATGTTCGTGCCCTCTTCGAAGCGCTTATCCATCCGTCCAAAGCGAACGTGACTGATGTTTTTCAGCCATTCGAAGTACGAAACCACAACACCACCGGCATTCACATACATGTCTGGCATAACGAAGATGCCCTTCTTCAAGAGAATCTCTTCTGCATCAGATGTGATCGGACCATTGGCACCTTCGGCTATGATCTTGGCTTTGATCTTCGAGGCATTGCCCTTGTGGATCTGCGACTCCAATGCTGCGGGCACAAGAATTTCACAATCGAATTCAAGCACACTATTGCCATCCTTGATGGTCTTTGCTCCGGCAAATCCAGTGATCGATCCCTTCTTATTACGGTGCTCATTGAGTGCTTCGATGTCTATACCCTTCAGGTTCACAACGGCACCATCCCATTCGATCACGCCGATCACGGTTGCACCACCTTCAGCAAGGAACTTCGCGGCGTGGTATCCCACATTGCCAAATCCTTGAACGATGCAGCGCTTTCCAGCGAACCCAACATCCATCTTCAATTTCTTCATAAGCTTCGGATCGTTCACAGCTTCGCGAACGGCAAAGAAGAGACCACGTCCAGTGGCAGCCGTACGTCCGCGCACGCCACCCTGTCCAACGGGTTTCCCGGTAACACAGGCAAGCGCGTTGATCTCGCCCGTTGCAAATGCTTGATAGGTGTCGGCTATCCAGGCCATTTCGCGTGGGCCTGTGCCGTAATCGGGTGCAGGAACATCAACCGATGGACCAATGAAGTTCTTATGGATGAGCTCGACAGTGTATCGACGTGTGATACGCTCGAGTTCCTCAACCGTATAGGCCTTCGGGTCGATACGAATACCACCCTTGCCACCACCAAACGGAACGTCTACGACTGCACACTTGTACGTCATCAACGCAGCAAGTGCTTGTACTTCGTCTTGGTCTACAGACAAT
>JBBRES010000166.1:0-5071 GCA_038202665.1 Kapaibacterium sp. (SeqCode)
TGGGGAAACATCCTATCCTGACCGCTCGCATAGAAGGAGACTTTGTACCAACGTCGCTTCTTGATGTGATGTCGGTGATGGCCACCACAACTGCCGATCTGGTTGTGCATTCCTTACGTCATGTTATTGGTACAGTGCAACCGATTCGTGCGTTTACGCACGAGATCAAGCCAATGCATGCCACGTTCAATGTTGTGGCCTCCGACGTTTCTCCGCTCGCTGTGTTCATTCCCAACATGCAAGTAATGTTCACCGGAGTTCTCAACGGTGAAATGTCGTCGTCATCAGGCGGTATATCGTTTGTGTTAGATACGGCAAGCATTCGAGATCTGCGGATCGCCACAGACTCACTCATCATAACAGCAGATCCGTTCGTGATGAGCGTGCATGCTTCGACGAATAACATCAGTTCGATTCCAACACTGGATAGTCTTAGCATACACGCGGCATGTTATTCGTTGATGCAGATTGGAACAACACAACTGCACTCACCGGTGATTGATTTGTCGCTTGCGAACAGCAAGGGAACGCTCGTTGCTTCGAGTGGTGTGAATGAAATGCATTTTGGCATAGTGTCCGACATAGCACTCTCCGACGAAATGCTCTCGCTGAAGGTTGATTCCATGGAGTTCACACTTGATCAATCACGGAATCTCTTGTGGCGTACTACACAGCCAGCCACGATCACGGCAAGTAGCAAGTTGTATAATGTGCAAGGCCTTGTGGTGCAACGGCCTTTTGCAGAAACGATCACGGTCACAGGACTGATGTCGGACAGCTTGTTTTCGAACACCAGCGTTGTGGTTGAGAACTTCAACCTTCGCGACATTCTCAAATACGCTCCTGGACTCTCTGCATCTCCGCTCAAACTGTTGCGTGGCTTCATGACGAAGGCAACGGCTACGGTCAACGGATCGTGGCGCGAACCAGTGCTCACGCTCGACGTTGCAGCAAAAGATGTGTCGTACAACGCAGAGAAAATTGGTGCACTTGCCGTATCGCTCCGTCACGCAGACAGGACGGTAGTGGGGAGGGCAACCATCACGAGCGGCGACTCCGCAAAACCAGTAGAGGCATTGAATCTCAGGATCAATACGGTACCGCTCGACCTTGGATTTGTGGGCGTACGACAGCGCATGGTGGACGGCAGACCTATGGACATTCAGCTTGTGGCAAACAAACTCTCCATGGCTGTCGTCGAGCCGTTCCTCCCTGCGATTGAACGACTGCGAGGTCAGGCCGACGCGTTAATCTCCGTAAAGGGAAAAACGCCAGACGATGTAAAATTCACTGGCAACGCACGATTTAAAAACGCCAACTTCGTTGCCTCGTCCACCGGCCTTAGCTACAATGTAGATGGTTCCATGCGGTTAGAAGGCGAGCAGCTCTTGATCGATACTGTTGTGATTCGAAATCTTTCGCGCGATATTCTTCGCAGAGACAACAAGGGAATCGCGAACGCAAGCGGCACGGTGACGTTTAACGGACTCAGCGTCGAGTCGGTAGACTTTACCGTCACCACACCAGGTCTAGCCGTCATGAACATGCAGTCCGTTGCACGCAGTGCGGACGTGTACGGAGACATCGTAGTTGCCAGCGGTAATAGTCCATTGCACTTCTACGGAAAGCTGGATGCGCCGCATCTCGATGGAGACCTTGTGATGATCTATGGCGACATGGTCTTCCCACAAGAGCGCTCATCTACCAAGCGTAGGGTCACATCGTTCACCTACATCTCTCCGGATGACAGTTTGAACTATGCCTTCCCCTCCCTTGAAGATCGCGTACGACCACGTCCAAACGTAGACACGGCGAAACGCATACAAGTAGACTCTTCGCAGATATTGCGGGCGTTGAAGAGTGCGTTCTCCGGTCCAACCGCTGGATTTATGGACCTCCTGGAATTCAATCTCAACGTCTACGTCAAAGGTCGATTCCTGTTAACGATGGTCCTGGGCGTTACCGAGCTGCTAATCGCCGACCTTGAACTTAGCGATCCTCGCATTCCTCTGGAATTCACCGGATCGTTCGGCAGCGGCACAACCATGCGTGGTAAAATGAGATTGAAGGATGGCACGAGTACCTATAAATTCTTCAAGCCTTTCTCTGCGAGTGGCGAGCTGGACTTTAGCTCTGGCGGACTTACCAACCCTGCATTACGACTTCGTGCCGTGTATAACGGAAGCCGTGTCATAAATGGCAAACCTGACTTCTATAAGGTGGTAATCGACATAACCGGTACAAAGCAAATGCCACAGGCGAAGTTCCGACTGTACCGCAACGACAAAGAAGTAGTGGGCACAGATTCAAACTCCGTAAAGAGCGATGCGCTTATGCTCATCTTGTTGAATCGTACGCAGGATGAACTCGTGGCAGGCGGTCAAGGCAATGTTGTAGGAGAAGTAAATGCAAGTCTCTCTGCCGTTGCCACGAATGCACTGGGAGAGATGCTTGCAGGCGTGGGCGGTGTGATTCAATCCGCACAACTGGACGTTGGATCAGACCTCAGCCAATCCAAGCTCACGCTATCGGGTCAGTTGTTTGGCAACGTCACCTATCGATTAAGTGGCACGGTGTCTGACATCTCTGCGAACAACAACATCACGGTGGTCTTCCCACTCTCTGAACTCAGCGATGCCAATGCTCTCAAATACTTCGAGGCGGAGCTATCGCGTGCGGTAAGCAACTCTGGGAACATCACGCGCTATCAGAAAGAGTGGGAAGTAAAGCTGGGCGTGCGAGTACCATAGTGCCTGCCGCCCTGCCGCCTTACAATTCCTTGAGGAGTTCGCGGGCGATCACAATGTGTTGGATCTCGCTTGTGCCTTCGTAGATCTCTGTGATTTTCGCATCGCGCAAGAGTCGTTCAACAATATACTCGCGAACGTAGCCGTAGCCGCCGTGCACTTGAATGGATTCCAGTGCAACATGAACGGCCGTTTGCGATGCGAGCAGTTTTGCTTGCGCTGCGGCCTTGATATAATTCATGTGCTGATCTTTCATCCATGCGGCACGATACACCATATAGCGTGCGGCTTCTACGCGCGTTGCCATATCGGCAATCTTCATTTGAATGGCTTGCAATTCGCTGATCGGCTTTCCGAATGCCTTGCGTTGCGTTGCATACTTTGTGGCGATTTCGCTGCCGGCCTTGGCAATACCAAGCGCTTGCGCGGCAATGCCGATACGTCCGCCGTTCAACGATTCCATAGCAATCTTGAATCCTACGCCTTCGCCGCCGAGCACTTGATCATCGGGCACGAATACGTTGGTGAGTCCAATTGAACAGGTGTCACTCGAACGAATACCAAGCTTGTCTTCCTTGATACCTGGCTCGAATCCTTCGGCCGTGCGTGGAATGATGAAGCACGTAATGCCCTTGTGTTTGAGCTCACGATTTGTTTGCGCCATCACCAAATACGTGCTGGCTGTTTGGCCGTTCGTGATCCAATTCTTCGTTCCGTTCAAGTGCCATCCGCCGTCCACTTTTGTGGCCGTGGTGTGTTGCGATGTTGCATCGGAACCTGCTTCGGGTTCAGACAAACAGAACGCGCCATGTACTTGTCCAGATGCGAGAGGTCTGAGCCACTTCTCTTTTTGTGCGTCGGTTGCATAGGTTTCGAGTCCCCAACACACCAACGAATTATTCACCGACATAATCACGCCACAGCTCGCATCCACGGCCGAGATCTCTTCCATGGCGATTACGTAGCTCAGGGCATCAAGGCCAGAGCCGCCCCATTCGGGCGACACCATCATACCCAGGAATCCAAGTTCACCAAGCTTCTTCGTGATTTCATACGGGAACTCGCCGTTCTTATCGCGTTCGATAGCCGTTGGTGCAATCTCGTCCCGTGCGAATTGGCGGGCCGTATCGCGAATCATTTCGTGTGTTTCGGAGAACTGCAAAGAGAACATGGCGGTTGGGCTGTTATTGGTGATACGAATTGGCAAAGTTACGAAGCGCTGACGGTTCCAAGGACGACGGCTTTTGTTGCCCCTGTTACAGAGGGGATGTTGCCCGGCAGACCTGCCAGAGAGCGCCAACCAAGGTAGGCAAAGCACATGGCCTCTTTTGCATCGGACGGAATCCCAACATCATCACTCTTCAATACGTTCATTGTTGGGAGTCGGTCTCGAAGGCGCTCCATCAAGAAAGCGTTGTGTGCACCACCGCCGCTTACGATTACATCGTCCGTAGTCGAAGCATATCGCAGAATATGTTCGGCAATACTCCACGCCGTGAGTTCGGTGACGGTGCGTACAAGATCTTCCATTGGCAGGCTTGGATGACCGTAGCGTTTGACCATTGTTGTGGCGTAGGCATCGTTGAATACTTCACGACCGGTGGATTTCGGCGGATGCATTGCATAGTAGGGATGCGACGTGAGCTCTTCGAACATCGAGGCAATGATGGTACCCGCGCGCGCAACGTCGCCGTTCGTATCGAAGGTCTTGCCATACGTTTTGCGAATGGCGGCATTGATCAAAACGTTGCCCGGACCTGTATCGAAGGCCACGAGCGACGCAGCAGTCACGTCGGCCGGAAGTATGCTCATGTTCGCCATTCCGCCAATATTCAACGCCACGCGATTGCGCGTGGCATGCACGAGCGTATGAAGGTCGAACATGGGAACGAGTGGTGCACCCTGTCCACCAAGCACAACATCTGCTGTTCGAAAATCACCAATCACGGGAAGGCCAAGGAGGGTGGCAAGGGCAGAGATGTTGGTTGCCTGCCATGTAGTGCCCATCGTGCGAGCACCTACGGCATGAGGCTGTGGTGCATGCCATAGTGTTTGTCCGTGAATGGCAACAAGATGTACGTCGGCCTTTGCTACACCGGCATCGTGCAACAGCTCCTCTACGGCCCGTGCCATATCGGCCGCGAGGGCAACATCTAGGTCGCAGATTACAGATGCCGTTGCAGGTTCCGTAAGAACCGTTCGCAGAAGGTCTGCACACGCATCGGAATAGGGAAGAGTGGCAAAGGCATCGAGGGCTATGGCGTGTCTATCGCCATCCGCGCCAATCGTACACAGCGCTACATCGATGCCGTCCAGCGAAGTAC
>JBBRES010000167.1:0-5071 GCA_038202665.1 Kapaibacterium sp. (SeqCode)
GGAGAAGGACTATGGGAAGGCCGTTGTGATTGCCAAGGACTTGAACAAGCGATATCCCAACAATCCATACTTCCACCGGTATTTCGGCCGTGCACTCGTCTCGACGGGTCCGCTCGACACCATGGAAATCCTCTGGCGCGACGTTTTGAACCGTTGTATTGCAAAGCAGTATGGCTACGAAACGTTCACCGCCCGAGAGGCGCTCTACTACATTGGTGTGGTGCTGATGATGAAGAAGGATCTGCCGATGGCGCTTCGGTATTTCTATAAGGCCGACGAGGCAAGTCGAGTGCTGGACCAAGACCCATCGGGCTTCATGGTCAAGACCAATTTGAAGATCGGACAGATCTACGATATGCAAGGCAAGCGAGACCTTGCTCTCAAGCAATACGAAAAGGTCTTGGGATGGACTGACTACGGCGGCTCGCGCGCCGATGCAGAACGCTTTACGACAACACCGTTCCGCTAGCCTAGCTTCCGTATTTTTGTGGCATGGCACCAAACCTCGACTTTTGGAACAAGCTTGCCCAACGTGAGCTGAAAGACCGACCTCTCGACAGTCTCACGACAACGTCTGCGGAGGGAATCCCTATCAAGCCCGTCTATACCTCGGCCGACCTCGAGGAAATGGGCTACCAAGAAACTCTTCCCGGCGTTGCACCCTACGCTCGAGGTCCGTATGCGACCATGTACACGAACCGTCCGTGGACCATCCGTCAGTATGCTGGATTTTCGACCGCAGAAGAATCAAATGCCTTCTATCGGAAAGCACTCGCGGGCGGACAAAAAGGACTGAGCGTTGCCTTCGATCTTGCAACGCACCGTGGATACGATAGTGATCATCCGCGCGTTGTTGGAGATGTGGGAAAAGCTGGTGTTGCAATCGATAGTGTAGAGGACATGAAGATCCTCTTCGACGGAATCCCACGTGATGTCATGAGCGTGTCGATGACGATGAACGGCGCCGTCATCCCAATCCTTGCCATGTTTATTGTTGCTGCCGAAGAACAAGGTGTGTCGCAAGAACAGTTGAGCGGAACAATTCAGAACGATGTTCTGAAAGAGTTCATGGTACGCAACACCTACATCTATCCGCCTGCCCCGTCGATGCGCATCGTGTCCGACATTATCGAATATGTCAGTAGGTCGATGCCCAAATTCAATTCCATCTCGATCAGTGGCTATCACATGCACGAAGCCGGCGCAACGGCTGTGCAAGAATTGGGCTACACGATTGCCGACGGAATGGAGTATGTGCGCACCGCCATCGAGCGAGGTATGCCGGTAGACGACTTTGCGCCTCGCCTGTCGTTCTTCTTTGCCATTGGCATGAACTTCTTCATGGAAGTTGCCAAACTGCGTGCAGCGCGCGTTCTGTGGCACAGCGTCATGCAGTCCTTCAACGCACAGAAGCAGAGCTCCTTGTTGCTGCGTACGCATTGTCAAACATCAGGGTGGAGTCTAGCAGCGCAAGACCCCTACAACAACGTGATTCGCACAACGATCGAGGCCATGGCTGCCGTCTTGGGCGGAACGCAGTCGCTGCACACGAACTCGTTTGACGAAGCGCTCGGACTGCCCACCGAAGCGTCCGCTCGCATTGCTCGAAATACGCAGCTCATCATTGCAGAAGAATCACAGATCACCCGTGTGGCCGATCCGTTAGGCGGGTCCTATTACGTAGAGGCGCTCACGGCTGCTCTCATCAAGGAAGCATCTGCCGTGATCGCAGAAGTAGAGGCGCACGGTGGAATGACGAAGGCCATCCAAGCAGGCATTCCTAAAATGCGCATCGAAGAAAGCGCGGCTCGACGTCAGGCCTTCATCGACCAAGGCAAGGAAGTAATCGTTGGCGTTAACAAGTATCAACTTGACGACGAACCTGATATCGATGTGCTGATGATCGACAACACTTCTGTCCGCGAACAACAAGTGGCTCGACTCGCCGCAACACGCGCATCGCGTGACGCAGGGCGTGTTCACGAAGCACTTAGTAGGATGACAGATGCAGCGAAGAGTGGCAAAGGAAATCTATTAGAGCTCGCCATCGATGCGGCGCGGGCACGTGCAACCGTTGGCGAGATAAGCGATGCAATGGCAGTAGTCTTTACACGATACGAGGCTCATTCCGTGGCAATCGAAGGTGTGTATGGCGCACAGTATGCGAACGATCCCGAGTTCGCATCGGTGCATGCAGATGTGGAAGCATTCGCAACGCAGCACGGTAGACGTCCGCGTATTCTTGTGTCGAAACTCGGACAAGACGGACATGATCGAGGCGCGAAAGTGATCGCCACGTCGTTTGCCGATATTGGATTCGATGTAGACATCGGTCCACTCTTCGCAACACCCGAAGAAGCTGCACGACAGGCCATCGACAACGACGTGCATGTGATTGGTGTGTCGAGTCAGGCCGCAGGTCATCTCACCCTCATCCCTGCCCTCCTTGCCGCCCTACGAGCCCAAGGTGCAGAGGATATCATTGTGGTGGTGGGTGGCGTGATACCGCCGAAGGATCATCAACGGCTTCATGACATGGGCGTCAAGGCCGTCTTCGGTCCCGGCACGAACATCCTCAAAGCTGCACGCGAAGTGCTGCATCAGATCACGTCACCGTCGTGATATGTGCGGGCATCGACATTGGAACGAACACCATCTTGATGGTGATTGGCGAACAACGAGCAGATGGATCGTGGCGCATCATTGACGATCTGCATTCCATTGCGAGACTCGGAGAAGGCGTCGATGCAACTGGCGCAATCTCCAACGACGCCATCGAGCGTGCGTCTGCGATACTTGCCACCTTTCGCCTGCGATGCAGTGAGTGCAACGTCGGTCGGATCCGCGCGGTTGCAACAAGTGCCATGCGCGATGCCGCCAACAGCCACGCCGTACGAGACATTCTGAGCGCCATCATTGATACAGAAATCGAAGTGATTGAAGGCAGTGAGGAAGCAAGGCTCACGTTTCGTGGTACGGTGCTCGGAGATCAACCGAGTATGGCGATAGACATTGGTGGCGGATCCACAGAGCTCGTCTGTGGAGAAGGTGCAACCATCACAGATTCCATAAGCGTTAACATTGGCGCTGTGCGTCTCACCGAACGTTACTTCGCGGTACGTCCACCATCGGCAGAAACGTTACGCGAAGCGCGCGCTTCTATCGACGACGCACTGCAACCTTACCTCGCTCGCTTTGCCGCGTCAGGTAAACGCGTGTTTGCCGCCGCCGGAACTCCAACCGCGCTTGCAACGCTCGACCTACGACTAGATGCGTTTGATGCACAGCGCGTAGACGGACACATCCTTTCGGCTTCCGTGGTGCACAACCTTGCAAACATGCTCGTTGGGTTAGACACTACATCGTTGCGACAACTTCCGGCCATTCATCCTAAGCGTATCGACATCCTCCCGGCAGGTACACTCCTTCTCGACGCTTTGATGCAGACCTTGCGCATAGATGCATTGGTCGTCAGCACACGTGGCGTACGCTATGGTGTGCTATATTCTCTCGGCATGAATCGTTAGTGTTCGATGGTAAGGGTCGTGGCCCGAATACCTGAGTATGATTCATCTGAATTCAGGGAGAATTTATGAGAGCGCCTACATTCGAGTTCATCGTATCTAATTGTTAAGGTGGAAGGGACGTTGTACTGTGCCCGTGCCGCTGAAACAATGACGGGCACTGCGGTGCACCTTTTGTTATCGAACGATTATAGGGAAGGATGAACGCTCCGTGCCGGCATGTACTTCACACTGATAATGTCCGGCTGCTGCACGAACGGGAACACTGTGCTCTCCTGCATCCAGCGTGCCGAGATTGTTATCCAGTACAACACCGCCGTCGGTGGCTACAAGGCGCAGCATCACAGTTGCCGAAGTGGCTAATGTGATCTTGACGACAGCACCGCCGTCTGACGGATTGGGCTGGACGGTGCACTGCAATCCGTTGCCGTTCAGATTTCCATCAGCAGGGATACTTGTGGCCGGGTCCAAGCGGAGGCGTACGCTGTTGAAGTTAGGTCTCGGTATAAATACATCTAATGTAGGTCCTGTGAGGAACTGAATGACATACACACTGCTTATCGTGGTGTACTGAGCAAATGTGACACCTGTTTCCGTGTCCATAAACCGGACCGGATATCCGGTCTGGTCTTGTGTTTGGTAGCCAAGGTACTTGCCGTCCTTAGAAAGCGACATATAATAGTAGCTGTTCTGACCTACATACGGTAGGGTTCTCACTTCTTTACCGGTGCGCAGGTCGTGGAGCCATCCTTGGGTTTCGTCCGGGTACACCGTGCCCAACCGCAGTAAGGCTATGTATCTGCTCTGTGGATTCCGCATGGGTACCCAGCCGAAGTACTTGCTGTCATCGAACTGATATATCTGCTTGAGCGTCTGAGTGTCCCAGGCGCAGAGGCGCGCGGGACTGTCACCAGTGAGATCACCTTTGCCGTGGGTATAGATCTGCGTCTCATCGTCGGAGATGCCAATCCATGTAGCTCCACCGATGTTGCCGATTCTATCTCGAAATGACGACGTGTCGTCAAAAAACACTGTGTCGATTTTTCGAGTCTCCACGCTACAAATGTACAAGCCATTTGGGCAACTAAGTATCCAGCGCTTTCGATCTGGGAAAGGTGCCATTGCTGTCATTCCCTGACGGCTGAACGGAAACTCCAATGAATCTCGTACTTGGCCAGTTGCTGTTTCTAGTGTGAACAACATGCATCGCACACCTTCCATCGCAATCTGAATCGTCGTAGAATCCTTGCCAAAAACAATGTTTATATTTTTCTGAAACTCCGGTCCCTCAAAGTGGTAGCTGTACCGAATGTCGCCGGTAAGCATGTCGCGAATGATGATGTCCGCCCCGGCACCGCCGGGAAAGTAGGACGTTACAGCCCACCGTTCACCGGCAGACATCGAGCAGATACCAACAGCCGTGGGTTGGGATTTTTCCCATACGATCTGAGCATTTTGCACAGTAGACGCACCGCTGACCCAGAGTGTTGCCAATAGACAACACAGGAACATGAACCGGGCAACACGCTGCTTGTATTGAAATGAAC
>JBBRES010000168.1:0-5064 GCA_038202665.1 Kapaibacterium sp. (SeqCode)
ATTGCCTCCCAGACCCACGATACTGCCAATGTTCACGATTCTTCCCGTCCGAGCAGACATCATGGGGCGTGCCACTGCGCGGCATGCATAGAACACGCCAGTGAGATTGGTCTGCAGGACGTCTTGCCAGTCCTTCGAACTCATTCGCATGATCAGACCGTCACGTGTGATTCCAGCATTGTTCACGAGTCCGTCAATCTTGCCTGCCTGCTGCACCACATGCTCGATGAATCCCTTGACAGCATCCTCGCTGGCAACATCTACGCTTTGGTAGTGCACCGTGCCACCTTGCTGGGCAACGTCCGCCGTAATCGCCTGTGCCCGTTCAGCATTTGCGTTATAGGTGCTGTAGACTGTTGCCCCCTGCGTTGCCAGCGTACGAACGATGGACTCGCCGATACCCCGTGAACCGCCGGTGACAACGAAAACTTTACCTGTGTGATCGAATGCTGCCATGGTGAGCTCCTATGCAGAAAGAAGTGCCTGAACATCTACGATCGTATCGATGCCATCGATGGTTGTAGCCGTTACGCTCCGTTTGACCAACCCTTGAAGGACCTTGCCTGGACCGATTTCCGTGTAATGCGTAATTCCCGCCGCATGCATCGAGAGCAACGTTTGCGTCCATTGCACTGGCGACGTGAGCTGGGAAATTGCCGCATCCCGTAAGGCAGATCCGTTTCGTTCGGCTGTGCCAGACACATTGCAGTACACGTCTACCGATGCATCATTGAACGTAGTTGCTCGCATGCGCTCGGCAAGTGGTGCTTGAGCGTCTGCAAGCAGGGGCGAATGGAAGGCACCACTTACGAGAAGCTCCTTCACGATCTTCGCGCCGGCCTCTTTGAATCGCGGCATGCACGCTCGCAGATATTCTGCCGAACCAGAGATCACCACTTGACCTGGCGAATTGAAATTCGCGGCCACAATCACATTACCATCTATACCGTTGAGTTCATCACAGAGTGCACGCACGGCAAGATCATCCATCCCAACGACTGCGGCCATCGTACCGGGAATCTTTGTTCCTGCGTCGAACATGAGTTGCGCGCGAAGTTGTACGAGCTGCAACGCATCGTCGAAGGTGAGCACACCGGCCGCATACAAAGCAGAGTACTCTCCAAGTGAATGACCTGCAACTGCATCGGCATGCAGTACCTCTCGAAGATGATCGACGAGTGCGGCTTCATGCACGAAGAGTGCTGGTTGCGTGTAGCGGGTTTCTCGTAGTGACTCTTCGGGTCCGTCGAACATGATGTTGCTCAGCGGATACCCAAGTACATCATTGGCATGATCGATGATGGTACGCATAGACCGTACAGACTCATACAGATCCTTGGCCATGCCCACGTACTGGGAGCCTTGACCTGAGAACAACAGCGCTCTCATTGCTTCTTCTCCATACTCCAGCGAACAAAGACAGCTCCCCACGTGTACCCTGCTCCAAAGCTTGCGAGCACAAGATTGTCGCCCTTTTTGAGCTTGCCTTGCGTGTACAGTTCACTCAAACAGATCGGAATTGTGCCGGCAGTTGTGTTGCCGAAACGATCGATGTTCACCATCACTTTATCTTTACTGAGGCCCATACGCGACGCCGTTGCATCAATGATGCGAAGGTTGGCTTGATGCGGAATGAGCCACGCCACATCGTCGGCCGTAAGCTTGTTTCGCTCCATGAGTTCAAAACTCACGTCAGCCATACCCTTGACGGCAGATTTGAACACCGTCTGCCCTTCTTGATACACGAAATGTTCGCGGTTTGTCACTGTTTCAATGGTTGGGGGATGCAAGCTTCCGCCGGCCTTCTGATAGAGGAATTGCTCGCCGTTCCCATCCATGCGAAGGATACTGTCAACAATGCCGTACTCATCAGATTCGCCTGCCTCTAAGATCACGCAACCACCACCATCTCCAAAGAGAACGGCGGTCGTTCGGTCTTCCATGTTGAGAATGGAGCTCATCTTATCTCCGCCACACACGAGAACGCGTTTTACCGCGCCCGACTCGATCATCTTGGAGCCCGTGACGAGTCCGTACAAAAATCCCGAACACGCGCCGGCAAGATCAAAGCCCCATGCATTCAAGGCGCCGATCTTTCGTTGAAGGATTGCTGCACTTGATGGGAAGATGCGGTCTGGCGTGACGGTGCAGAGGATGATGAGGTCGATGTCCATAGCCGTGATGCCACGTTGTGCAAGAGCACGTTCTACGGCTGGCACAAGGATGTCGGTAACACCACCTTCGGTTGCGAAGTGTCGCTCAACGATTCCCGTTCGCGAACGAATCCACTCGTCGTTTGTATCGATTTTGTCTTCGAACCAATGATTGTCGACAACATTGTCCGGAACATTGTGGGCGATGGCCGTGATGACAGCTTTCATTGAAGAGCTCTTTCGATGTGACCATTGACGTCGCGCTGAACGACTTCAACGGCGCGCTTGATCATGTTGGCAATGGCCTTCGGACTTGAAGAACCGTGACCGATAATAACAACACCGTTCACACCCAGCAGTGGAACACCGCCGTACTCCTGATAATCCATGTCGCGTAGCACAGTTCTCAGCACAGGAGCAATCGCAACAACGGCGATCTTTTGCAACAGGCCGCGATTTGCATACCGACGGATCTTTTCCTTCAGAAAACTCAGGATGCTCTCTGCGAACTTGAGCACGATGTTTCCTTCGAACCCATCACAGACCACCACGTCATTCTCGCCCGAGAGAATGTCGCGCCCTTCTACATTGCCTACAAAATTGATAGGCAAGGCTTTCATGAGTTCATGAGCTGCGCGCACTACTTCGGTCCCCTTCGTGTCTTCCTCGCCCACATTGAGCAATCCCACACGTGGACGTTCGATGCCAAGCATGAGGCGCGTGTACACCTCGCCCATGACGGCGTAATCGGCTAGGTACTTTGGTTTGGATTCGACGTTGGCGCCAACGTCCACAAGAAGTGTTGGACGTCCTGTCTTCGTGGGGAAGAACGAGCCAATGGTGGGCCTACTCACGCCTTTAATGCGGCCACATAGCATCGTTGCGGTGGCCATCACGGCACCAGTGTTTCCACCGGAAACGAACGCATCCGCCTGATGATCTCGCATCATTGCAAGACCAACATAGAGCGATGAGTTTTGTCGTTGTTTGATGATCGAGGAGGGTTCGTCATCCATAGTCACCACGTCGGGCGCATGGACGATACGGACTCCGCTCGTCACTCCCTCTTTCGTCAACAGGGGCTGCAGTTCCTCTTGACGACCTACAAGGATGAGTTCCAGCTCCCCACCGAGTTCTTTGCACGCTGCTAAAGCGCCAAGGATCTCGTTACGAGGAGCATGGTCTCCACCCATTGCATCTAGCACGACCCGTACGGGCATAGTGATCAGTCGACGGAGAGGATCTTGCGACCGTTGTAGTATCCGCAGCTATGGCAGACGATGTGTGGTTGCTTCGTCGCGCTGCAGTTTGGGCATGACGACAATGAAGGCAATGATGCCTTGTAGTGCGTCCGGCGCTTGGCACCGCGTGACTTGGAATGTCGGCGTTTTGGATTTGGCATGACGGTCTCCGTTAATCAAATGTCTTTCAGTTTTCGTAGTGCTGCCCACTGGTCGCTTACCACGTCCGGTTGGGGAGCTTCGGCATCACGGCCTTCCAGTTCTGGAAAGAGTTCCGCGAGTTTCTTGTCTCTGTACTTTGGAGCTACGCGGCGCATCGGAAGATGTACCATGAGCTCCTGTCGTACCTCGTCTGTGATGTCGATAACAGTAGCGTCTTCCCGAATGGGTATCACCTGACTGTCTTCGTTTCGTTCTGCGTCGATGTCGCCAAACATGTGATGGGAATCCGCAACGAACTCTTGCATCACGTCTACCGAGATCTCTTCGTCGAATTCCTCAAGCGAACGATCGCAGATCAACCGAGCCGTTGCCGTGGCCGACCATTGAACATCGTATCGGCGGTTGCGTTTCTGCAACCGTCCTTCTACGTGAACGCTACCGATGAACTCCGAACTCAGCAGCGGTATGTCGGAAACTGGAACGTCGAAGTCAAACAAATCGACTCCGTCGTTCAGTCCCTGGATGATGAGATGGATCATGATAGGCCCAAGCCCAAGGCACAGAACAAGGTTACAAACTTACGGAAGGAAGGGAAATCCGCAAAATGCTTATGGAATAGCCTTTAGATTCTCTTTGGCGGAGACGTTCGATGGGTCGAGTTCGAGGACCTTCTTATAGGACTTCTTCGCTGCGTCCATTTCGCCCAGACCCTGATGGGCAATGGCTAGGTAGAGGTTCAAGCCGACGTTCTTGGAGTCTACCTCAAGACCCTTTTGGCACCGTTCCTTCACATCCGACCACTTCTTTGCCTTGAGGTCCTGAGCATTCAGTTTCATCATAGCTGCGATGGCAGTGCGCTTATCGTCCGAAGATGCCGCGGGTGCCTGTCCAATCGCAATGGCTTTGAGATAGAGCTCACGAGCCTTGGCATCGTCTCCTTTGATCACATACGTTTCTGCCACTCGCGTCATGAAATACCCATTGTTGGGTGATGTCTCAAGGGCGAGTTGATACTCGGCCAAGGCAGAATCCACCAAGCTATCGGCAAAGAAGTTGTTTCCGATAAAGGCATGGATACGAGCATCGTTTGAGTCCTGACAATTGGCAAGGCGCAATCGGAAGATATCCGTTGACTGTTTCGTCATGTTCTTGCCCATGAGCAGCAGTCCATATCGGAACATGAAACTGCATTGCTTCGGATCCTTCACAGAAGCGTCGCTCATAACAGTAATGGCTGTTGCTGTATCCCCCGAAACCACCAACGCAGCACCATAGTACCAAAGATCGATGGGCTCCATGGTGCTCGACGTGGCAATGCCCTTATACAGTTCTGCAGATCGTTTGAAGTTCTTTGCAAAGAACGTGCAACGGGCCATTTGCAACGAAGCCTTACTACGAACGGAATCAATCTGTGCGGCTGCGTCTTCTAGGTGACGTTGTGCACTGTCGCACTGACGTTGTTCATAGTAGCTGTTGCCAAGGTACCACGATGCCAAAGGATTGCCGGT
>JBBRES010000169.1:0-5035 GCA_038202665.1 Kapaibacterium sp. (SeqCode)
TGCAACAACGGATGGTCACCCTTCTTTCCTTCCCGCCCTACTGTTACCTTTTCAAAACGCCGTACCCACAGCACACGCCGTTCCGACATCATTGGATAGGATCGTGCAACCGAAAGAATAGCATCAAGAGCGGCGTCTTCACCATCCATCATATCTGCATTCATGCCTGTTGTATCAAGCGCCGACGCGGCCGCAAACAATTGCTCGGCGGCAAGGTCGATGAGATATTCCTCCTCGCCACAGATGAGCAATACAGGCGGGAAAACCTTCTTCGATATCATTGATTGAAGGTCCATGCTCACCGCTGCATCGTCTTTGGATCGAGTGCGTCGCGAAGTCCATCACCAAAGAGATTCAGTGCGAATACTGCGATGGCCATGGCGATGGAAGGATAAAGCGCCATGCCGAAGTTGGTTCCAACGGCGATGTATCCGTATCCATCTCGAATCATCTGTCCCCACGACGGCATTGGCGGCTGTACGCCAAGTCCAATAAAGGAGAGTGAGGCTTCGCTAATGATGGCCGTTGCAAAGCCTGCCGTTGCAATCACAATGATCGGTCCAGCGGCGTTAGGAAGCATGTGTCGGAAGATCACTCGGAAGGTGCCGAACCCAAAGGCTCTTGTTGCCTCTACATACTCTTGCTCGCGGATCGAGAAGAACTGTCCACGTACAATACGCGCAATATCCACCCACGACGAGATGCCGATTGCCACGAATGCCTGCCAGTATCCTTGACCGAGAATTACACTGAATGCAATCACCAAGAGAATGGTAGGGAACGACCATACCACGTTCGTCAAGTACATGATTCCGTCGTCCACCTTGCCACGATAGTAACCGGCGAGTGCGCCAAGAAGGATACCGATGGTGAGGGCAATAGACTCCGAGATAAGGCCTACACTTAGTGATACGCGCATGCCGTACACAAGACGTGTAAACATATCGCGACCGAACCTGTCGGTACCAAGTAAGAACATCGGTTCGCTGTGCCACTCGGATTCGGATGTGCCTTGCAGAGTAGACGTGGCCACGCTGTACGGCATACCCGTTGGGTCTTTGTAGAACACACTGTCGCCTCTGACCTCGTACGTTGATACAGCAATGATCGATGGACGATCGGGATCGGCGATGTTCTTTTTGAAGATCACGTTTCCACGAAACCCCGAAGGCTTGACGGCATATTCCAAGATCTGTGTTGTAGGATCAAAGGGTGTGATGAACGAGGCAAACACAGCCATCACGATCATAATGCCAAGCACTGCGAGACCAAGGACTGAGCCTTTGTTTTTCTTGAGTCGGCGCCACGCAATGTGACTCAGACTTTCAACTTCTTTGTTGCTCATCCTAGTCGCACCTTGGGATCGATGAATGCATAGACAATGTCGGCAAGGGTATTCACCACCACAAAAATCACAGCCGAAAAGAGCACAACACCTTGGATCATGGGATAGTCAAGTTTTTCAATGGCGGAAAAGGCGGCAAGGCCTACTCCCGGCCAATTGAAAATGAATTCGATGAAGTACGTACCGGCTAACAACCCAGCGAACCAGGCACTCACCGTTGTAACCACGGGATTCAATGCATTGCGAAGTGCGTGCCGAATGAAGACCGTTGTGTTGCTCAAGCCTTTTGCACGTGCCGTACGCACATAGTCCTGTCCGAGTACGTCAAGCATACTCGACCGTGTAACACGTGCAACAATGGAGAGTGGACGGATGGCAAGTGTGATCATAGGCAAGACCAGGTGTTCGATACCTCGGTCGATGTAGCCACTGATAGGGAACCAGTCGAGAACAATTCCGAATACAAGGACCATCAAAAGTCCAACAACAAAGGCGGGCAGCGATATGCCAAAGAGAGCTGTTCCCATGGTAAGCGAGTCAAGCCAAGAGTTCGGTCGTAGCGAGGCGATCACACCAAGCGCTATCCCCAACAATGTTGCAATACCCATGGCCGTGAACGCCAGCAACGCCGTTGGCGGTATGCGTTCGACGATCGTCTCTAGCACGTCGCGGTTTGTAGCAATCGATCTCCCCATGTTTCCTTGCGTGAGGTTCACCATGTACTTGCCGATCTGCACAGGAAGTGGTTTGTCGAGCCCGAGCTGCTGCCGAAGAGCGGCTACCGACGAAGAATCTGCACGCTGTCCAAGCAGAACGCGAGCTGGATCGCCAGGAGGACGGATAAAGAATGTGAGGACGACCACACCTGCGAGAACCGGTATGGCATAGAGGATCTTGCGAAGAAGAAATAAGAGCATGGTCGCTACAGCTCCTCGTGTTCGATGTGTGGTAAAATGAGATGGTCTACGCTAACGCGGACCGGCTCGTTCACAGAAATACCCAGGAATTGTCGCGCAAGAACGGGGAACGACGGAGTGTTATCGGTCAGGTAGAAATAGATGTTCGGAGTTGTTGTGATCGGCCCGTCGTCTACGGGACCATTCATCTCTGCGGCAACCTTTGCCGCGCACTCGCCGCAATCTATGAGATGGACGTTTGGCAGCATTGACGTGAGCATTGGCTTGAGAAGCGGGTAGTGTGTGCAGCCGAGCACGAGCGTATCGATTCGGTTCGCGACGAGAGGTCTGAGATATTCTTCAGCAATCAGTCGCGTGGCCGGAGAATCAAGCCAGCCTTCTTCCACGAGTGGGACGAAGAGCGGACATGGTTGACTGTGCACCACGATGTGTTTTTCGGGAGCCGAAAGCTCAATGGCGCGCGCATAGGAATTCGAGAAGATCGTGGCTCGCGTGCCAATCACACCAATCATGCACGATGTTGTTGCACGAGCGGCTTCCGCAGCTGCCGGTTCAATCACACCTACCACTGGAACAGACACGTCGCGGCGGAGAACATCTAAGGCAAGTGCCGACGCGGTATTGCAGGCAACAACGATCATTTTGACGTTGTGCTGCAACAGAAAGGCAGCGCACTGTTTGCTGTAGGTCTGTACCGTTTCTGTTGACTTATTTCCGTAGGGAACGCGGGCTGTATCGCCCAAATAGACGAATCGTTCCGTGGGCATCAGACGAACTAAGTGTTTCAGCACGCTCAGTCCGCCAATTCCGGAATCGAATACACCTATCGGTCGTTGATCATCTGACATCATGGCATTCAAGATACGGAAGGAAGACTATCCGCTTCGTACCTTTGGCATCATGATCCTCTCCCTACGCATCCGACTCACCTTAATGTACAGCGCCCTTGTGGCGCTCACCGTGATGGCGTTTGCCGTGGTAGCCTACTATACGGTGTCGAATGAACTCAGCACCAACCTTGATGCCTCTCTATCGCGCGTTGCTCAATCGCTGCATTCGGTGATCAAGAAACAACAGCAGTCCGTGAAACGTCCACTCGCACCCGTTAAGAAAGAGAAGCGAGGCAAGGGGCAAGGGGCAGACTATTTTGAGTTCTTGCGCAGGAGTTCGTTGCGTGACTTTGTTGGTCCGATACCTCCCATAGATTCTGTCGAGTCCAGCGAGACCGATCCCGTATGGTCGGCCGTGTACGAACACATGCTCTTGAACTCCTCGAACTATCTCATCCAAGTGTCGGACAAGAGCGGACGTACGGTGTGGCGAACGGAGAATCTTACAGTAGACAGTCTTCCAACGTACAAGCAGTTTTTTGAGCGCGGGGCCACGGTCACAGACAGTCGCATCTACTCCTACTACATGATGCGCGGCACTCGCTTCCGCATGGTATTGTATCAGGGAGACGTTGCAGAGGTAACGGCAGCGTATCCAGCAGACGAAGTGGATGCAACTCTGAGAAAGCTCTTTGGGTATCTGCTCTATGCGTTGCCATCCACGCTTTTCATCTCTCTCTTTGCAGGATATATTCTAGCGCAGAGGTCGTTGCGACCGGTTGACGTGATCACGCGATCGGCCCGACAGATCACGGCGCGCAATCTCGCGCAGCGACTCCCGATGCCCCCAACGAATGACGAGATCGCCCGACTCACGGAAACCCTCAACGAGATGATTGCCCGACTCGAGACGTCCTTCGCACAAATCCGCCAGTTCACGTCCGACGCATCGCACGAACTCAAAACTCCGCTTGCTATACTCATGGGCGAACTCGAGATCGCGATGCGTAAGCCGCTTTCTACGCAAGAGTACCGTGCAACACTCACGAGTTGTTTGGAAGAAGTTGAGCGTCTCACGAGTGTGGTGCAGGGATTGCTTGATCTATCTCGTGCCGATACAGGTCAGTTCCATATCGACCTACGTCCCGTGAACCTTACCTCCATGCTCAACGACATAACCGACGACGTACTCATCCTTGCAGACCAACAGCATGTAGATGTGGAAAGCGTGGTAGACCGAGGAGTTGTTGTGGCTGGGGATAAAGTGCGACTGCATCAGGCGCTCTTGAACGTCATGGAAAACGCCGTGAAGTACACCCCCGAGAAGGGAAGTGTTTTCATAACACTCGCCACATCGGGTACCGACGCCGTTGTTACGGTCCGCGACACAGGCATTGGCATCCCTGCAGACGAGCTCCCCTTTATCTACGACCGGTTCTATCGCGTAGACAAAGCTCGCTCCCGAGGAACGCAGGGTGCTGGACTTGGTTTGTCGATCGTCAAGTGGATCATCGACGCGCACAAAGGCACCATCGGCGTGTCTAGTAAAGAGGGCAGTGGCTATACCTTCATCATCCGATTACCCCTTCACGTAGATGTTGGTTAAATTGCAGGATGTTCGAACCACTCCCCGATAATCTGTCCTATCCCGCGCTCGAAGAAGAGATACTCTCCTTCTGGGATGCCAATAACATTTTTGCAACATCGCTTGAGCAACGTGCAGGCGCGCCTACCTTCAGTTTTTACGAAGGTCCGCCAACCGTAAACGGCAAGCCTGGTATTCACCATCTTCTAGCTCGCACCATTAAAGACATTGCATGTCGGTACAAGACCATGCAAGGTTTCTTAGTACGGCGGCAAGGTGGCTGGGATACCAGGCTTGCCGTTTACGAAGGTCCGCCAACCGTAAACGGCAAGCCTGGTATTCACCATCTTCTAGCTCG
>JBBRES010000170.1:0-5010 GCA_038202665.1 Kapaibacterium sp. (SeqCode)
ATGGCCCACGTAACGGGATCGTAGCCGACCACATGATTCAATAGCAGATAGTCCTTGTGGTGGACCGTATCCACCATTACCTCTACGGCTCCGAACGGATCATCACTGAGCGACGAGCTACCTCCGTAGATGGAATCAAGAGCCTTGAACGTAGACTCGAATATGTTTCCCACGCGCTTGAGATTTACATCATACAGCATCATCACAGGAGAGAGATCAGACTGGCCGCGCTCCCACTGTATGAATCGCCATCGTCCTGACGACGCACGAAAGAACGCACGCTTCAACGACTTAAAGCGGTTTGGATGACCATGTATCACTGCAACACGCGCGCAGCCCGTGCCGGCATTGGGGCCACCAAGAATCACATGGGCCAGTTCGCCGCCACCCAATAGGTCACAAACGATATCCAGGTAGCCGTCACCGTCGACGTCCATCGAATAGGCGGGTCGAACATCTGTAGTCCAGCAATTGACCGTGTCGACAGCTTTTCGGACAAATGGAAGCTCACTATCTTCACAATGATCAATACGTCCGCTACTATTGAGGAGCTCAAGAGGGGGGATACCATCATAATCGATGGGCATGTAGGTGCTTCCCCAGTTCTTCGGCGTAGGCGCAGTTGTGTCTATTCTTGGCATTGTAAAGAATTGACGCCCTCCCGTAGAACTTGCAGCAGTAACAATGTCGCGGCCTGAAATTCCGCACGGAGATGGAATGTAATGAGGATCTCCCACAGACCCACCAACCCTCACATTCATGACCGTCTTGGCAAGTACTGCCTTCGAAACATCAAACGGCACCTGTGCATTGCCTGCACACACTGCTGTGAGTATCAACGCCAACATCATACGCCGATGCATTTTCATAACGCTTTCACAAAAAATACTGTCAGCGACGAGTAGCGTGACGCCGAACGTAGGGGATGCTTTTTCTATCGCAGAACCGTTGCTGATCTGTAGACATCTCGAGTCCCCACGTTTCATCATCAAGTGGCTCGGAGACATCAAAGCCACCATGCTCCGATAGAAGTTGTTGTTGATAGTCGTCTACATCCGGTCTGTCTGTTGCCAAGTACAACGTACCACGCGGAACAAGCACGCGATGCATCATATCTAGAAACTCGGTAGAAAAGGCGCGACGTTTATGATGTTTATTCTTGGGCCATGGATCCGGGAACAGATAGAAAATCCGATGGATGCTTCCGGTCGCAATAAAGTCGATGCCATTCACCACCGAATACCACCGCGCATGTGCGTTCACAATGTGCTCGCCCTTGATGACGCCATTGATCCAGTCTACTAACTGATCTCGCACCTCGATGCCGAAGATGTTTACGGTAGGATGCGCCATGGCATAGGCAAGGAGAAGGCCTCCGCGACCGCACCCAATATCAAGCACGGTGGGTGGTAGGCCGTTTGCAAAGACCGAACTCCAGTCTACCTCCAAAATATCCGGCGGATACCACGCTGGTAGGTGCTTGTGCTGATGAGATGGCAGGTAGAGCAACGAACTCACATGGTGACGGACGCGGGGAATCGGGTACTTTTTTGAATCTATCATGGGTCTTCTTGACGGTTTTCCACAAAACTAACGCCCAACCGCCCTCTTGAAACGCGATTTTTCCTATCTTCGCAGTCCTTTTGTCCATGCAAAAGGATGGGACGGGCGCGTGCAGTTTTGCCGCCCGAGCCCTCGTAATTGACTTCGATCGAAGAACGTGGAGGAATCCTTGAAACAGAATAAGCTGGGCAAATACCTGCTCATCATCTTGCCGATCCTAGCGGCGGTCTACTTGATGTGGCCAACATACCGCTTCTATCAGCTGGACAAACAACGCAGCGAGGTGTCCGCCGATTCCGCCGCTCTTGAACAGTGGGACGCAGACAATGGCGACGCCTTTAATAAGGCGCGTGCCGCACGGATCAAGCTGGGTCTTGACCTTCGTGGTGGTATGTACGTCACGCTCGAGGTAGACATTTTGAAGCTCATCGACGAGTCGGCCGACCCTGCGTCGAAGGATGATGAGTTCACCAAGATCGTCGACAAGACACGTGCCGAAACGATGAACACAGACCTTGACGTGCTTGATACGTTTATCAAGAACTTCAAAGGCTCTGGTAAGTCGCTCCTGCAGTACTTCACCGTGACGGGTACGCAAGACGTAACTGAACAGGCCGTGATCGAGAAACTGAAGCGCGATGCAGACGGTGCCGTTGATCAGGCGATGGAAGTTCTCCGTCAGCGTATCAATAAGTACAGTCTGTCCGACGTGAACATCCAAAAGCAAGGCAAGCGTCGCGTGCTGATCGAGCTTCCCGATGTGAAGGACGAAAGAGAAATCCGCCAGCTGATCCAAACAACGGCTCGTCTTGAATTCAAGCGCGTGCTGATGAACAAGGATCTGCTCACTGCCATCCAAATGGTTGACAATGTGATGCGCGGAAAGATGCCAGAAGAAGACTCTGTGGTCGCACCAGTTGCCGATACAGCGAAGGCAATGCAGGTTGCGAAGGCCGACAGTGCAAAGGCAGACACAACAAAAACAGATTCGTCGAAGAAGAGCAAAGATCCGTATGCGGGATTGCCACAAGAAGAGGCTGCACGCCGCTTCCGTGCCGATCACCCGTTTTCGAACATGATCATCTTCAATGCCGAAGGCATGAAGCAGCCGATGCCTGTAGGTGCCATTGACCTTTCCGCCTTCCCTCAAGACGCACCGTTCGTGTTGTATGTGAGTGGCAAAGACATCAATCGCATGATGGCCATTCTCGAGCGCAACGATGTGCGCAAGGCAATGCCAGGCGATCTTGATATTCAGATTAGTGCGAAGTCGGAGCAGAACGGACAAAAGGGCGCCGCGATTCCACTTGATCAGCAGATTTTCCAAGTGTATGGCGTTGCTCACGAATCTGAACTCACCGGTGATGTGATTACTGAAGCGTGGCCAAACTTTGATCCAACTACGAATCAGCCCGTTGTGAACATGGAAATGAGCACAGAAGGCGCGGAGAAGTGGGCACAGATCACTGGACGTAACATCAAGAAGCGTATCGCGGTGGTGCTAGACGGTCGCGTCTACACTGCACCAACCGTTCAGAACAAGATTCCAAATGGCTCGTCGCAGATTTCGGGAATGGCGAACACCGAAGAAGCAACGATCCTTGCCGTCGTCCTCAAGGCTGGTGCACTCAAGGCTCCAGTGACCATTATCGAAGAACGTGTTATTGGTCCGTCGCTTGGTGAAGATGCAATTCGAAGCGGTATCATGAGTACTGGTATCTCGATGGCCTTCATCGTGCTCTTCATGCTCATGTATTATTCATGGGGCGGTGGCATTGCAGATATTGCGCTCCTCATGAACGTTCTGCTAACCGTTGCCGCACTTGCCGGCTTCGGCGGAACTCTTACGCTTCCTGGTATCGCCGGTATCATCCTTTCTACAGCCATGGCTGTGGATGCGAACATCCTGATTTTTGAACGGATTCGTGAAGAGATGAGGGCGGGAAGGAACTTGAAATCCGCGCTCGAACAAGGCTATAGCAAGGCGTGGAGCGCAATCATTGACTCGAACTTGACGAATATGCTTGCAGCTATTCCACTGCTGATTTGGGGTACTGGTCCGATTCAAGGATTTGCCGTGACGTTGCTCGTTGGTACCATCCTTACCCTCTTTACGGCCGTGTTGCTCACGCGTTCGATGTTCGAACTCGTTGTATCGAGCGGTGCCGTCTCTATCAACATCGGTCAACGGAAGGTGGCATAAATGGACCTGATTAAGAAAACCAACTTCGACTTTGTTTCGCAGCGCAACAAGTTCTTCATGGCCTCGCTTGTGATCAATGTTGTGGGTCTGATAGCTGTGTTCGTGTTTGGCATGGACCTCGGTATCGACTTCACCGGTGGAACACAAGTAACAGTGGCATTCCGCAAGAACACGGCAACAGCCGATGACGTTCGTGGTGCACTTGCCCAACTCGGATTTGCTGGTGCTGAACTCAAGAGCTTCGGTAAGCCAGGTCAGTTTCTTATCCGCATCAACAAAACCGGAAACGCAACGGAAGTATCGGCGCAGATTGTTGCCTCGTTGCAACAGAAGTTCCAAAACGATCAAGTAGAGATGCTTGGTGCCGATAACGTAGAGAAGAAAGTGTCGAGCGAATTGGCATGGGGCGCTGCAAAGTCACTGAGCGTAGCATTTATCGTGATTGTGCTCTACGTGGCCTTCCGATTCGAATTCGTGTACGGCGTGGCAACAATCGTGGCGCTGTTGCACGATGTGCTCATGGCCTTTGTGATCTCGGCACTCTTTAACAAGACCGGATGGCTCAACCTTGAATTCAGTTTGAATTCCTTGGCGGCCTACCTCACGATTCTTGGTTATTCCATCAATGACTCCGTGGTGGTGTTCGACCGTATTCGTGAGAATCGTGAGAAGCACAAAGGCATGCCATTGGCAGAGCTGGTGAACCTCTCGATTAACGAAACGCTCAGTCGTACTCTTATTACTGGTGTCTCCGTTCTCATGGCTCTTCTCACGATGGTCTTCATCGGTGGCGATGTGCTTGAAGGCTTTGCCTTTACCATGTTCATTGGTGTGATCATCGGAACGTATTCGTCGGTCTACATTGCAGCATCGTTCGTGATCTGGTATCAGGAACGTGTGCGTCACAAACGAGTTGGCGACGTTAAGCACGCATAAGAGCGATCAACAAAAACTATGTCAAGCTTCTCAACAACCACGGCATCGGACGTACTCGTGATTGCATTCCCTGCGAATGTGATTGGCGGACCCGATGCCGTTGAACTCACCTCCATCCTGCGTGATGCCTCTTCATCGAAGGCCGTGGTCTTCGACCTAAGCGCCGTGGGAGTGATGAATTCGAGCGGACTGGGAATGTTGGTGAGTTCGCTTACGACTTTGAAAAAATTCGACGTGGCCTTGCGCCTTGCCGCCGTGCCCTCGAAGGTCATGTCGCTGCTGACCATGACCCACCTCGATACCGTGTT
>JBBRES010000171.1:0-4932 GCA_038202665.1 Kapaibacterium sp. (SeqCode)
ATCGAAGACGGGAACGGGCAAGACGTTGTATTTGTTAGACGAGCCAACAACTGGATTGCACTTTGAGGACATCGCTGTATTGCTTCGGCTTCTCTCGAAACTCGTAGACAAGGGAAACACTGTTGTGGTGATCGAACACAACCTAGACGTGGTCACGTACGCAGACCACGTGATAGACTTGGGTCCGGGTGGCGGTAGAGACGGCGGCCGCATTGTAGCCACCGGAACACCCGAACAAATAGCGAACATTGAAGAAAGTATCACTGGAACATACGTGCGGAGTACGCTGCACGGGTAAGTTTGCAACACCACTATGAATGAAAACCCGTCGCAAGACAATCTTCTCAATAGCATTCTCGATGCACTCGATGCCGTGCTTCCAGCGAAGCACCATGTAGACGTTGCCATTCGCGCGCGCGATCTGATGTCTCGTCATTCGGTTACGCCCGAAACGGCACTCAATCAACTGTTGACGATCCTTACCGATGCTGGACTTGAATGTGAGATCATTCATGTTGGGTCTGCGGATGCACCACCTCTGTCCTACGTGGTTGCCTCTTCGATGCTCGTTGAGCAAAGTACAACGTCGCGTCCCGTACAGTCCGTAGACGGAAAAGCACTCGTCGTACGCGGTTCCGTAGCGTCGTTCCTCTCCCAAGGAGCCGAGAAGTCTACGATGCGAACCTCTACGCCACGGCGTGAGACAGAGTATCACCATGCTCAGTCGTTTTCCGATTTGTGGCCGTATTTGCGCTCGATTTTGCGTGAAGAGAAAACAGACATATGGGTTGTGATAGGGTATTCCGTTTTGTCGAGTCTTCTCGCACTCGTTGTCCCAATCACCGCCCAGGCCATTGTGAATTCGGTGGCTTTGGGCGTCTTCAACAAACAGCTCATTGTGTTGTGCTCACTTGTCTTTCTAGGTCTGTTGGCCTCTGGAGTCCTTGCTGTTCTCGAACGTTGGGTGATTGAGTTAATCCAACGTCGAATATTCGTGCATGCTTCGTTCGATATCATGCAGCGCCTTCCCTCCATTCGCCTTTCCGCCCTCCGAGAGCAGTATGCACCCGAATTGGTGAATCGATTCTTTGATGTGATTACCATACAGAAATCACTTGGCAAGTTTCTCCTCGAAGGCATTAATGCTGCACTCGTCTTACTTGTGGGCTTGATTGTCTTAGCCATCTACCATCCCTTCTTCTTGTTGTACGATGTGGTGCTCATAGCCTTTTTGCCGGTGTTGGTGTTCGGTCTTGGCCGAGGCGGCATTACCACGGCCATCGAAGCAAGTAAGCGCAAGTACGAAACGGCATCGTGGCTCGAAGAAATCGCGCGCGCACAACTTGCGGTAAAGCTTACGGGTGCTCGTTCGTTTGCATTTGACCGATTGGACACCATTGCTGCGGCGTACGTGCAGGACCGACGTCGACACTTTGTGATTTTGTCTCGACAGATCTTCGGCTCGATGTTCTTTAAGTCTGTGGCCACGGTGGGTGTGTTGGGACTTGGAGGAATGTTGGTAATCGATCAGCAGATGTCGCTCGGCCAGCTCGTTGCGGCGCAGATCGTCATCATCATGATTTTGAATGCCGTCGAGAAACTTATAGGTCAGCTCGATCTGTATTACGACCTGATGGCCGCCATCGGCAAGGTTGCGAGTATCTCTGATAAACCACTCGAAGACGTTGGTGGTATCCCCGTTCCTGCGTCGGCTAACGGTGGGAGCATCCGAGTTCGCGATGTGTGGTTCACCTATGAACATGCGCATCAACCGGCACTCCGAGGGGCCTCGCTCGACGTACCTCCGGGAGGCAGAATCAGTCTTATCGGAGCCAGCGGTAGTGGGAAGACTACGTTGTTGCATTCTATTCTCGGATTGGAGCTGATGCAACGAGGTGTTATTACCGTCAATGACGTTGATGTTCGCAGTGCCGATTTGACGTCGCTGCGATCGCGTGTTGCGTTGGTGTCGCCTCTCGATCAACTTGTGGATGGCACCATTGAAGAGAACATCATGCTTGGAAGGTCTGCATCGCATGAAGACCTACAATGGGCGATGCGAATGGTGTGCTTATTGCCCGACGTAGACGCACTACCAGACGGACTTCGCACGGCACTGCGCGCAGACGGGTTGACGATTTCGTTTGGGATGCAGCGCAGGATTCTCTTCGCACGAATGATCCTACACCGACCAGAGATATTGCTTCTCGACGAAGCATTCGATGGCATCGAAGAATCAACCAAACAACGCATGCTATCAGAGATTTTCGCACATCGCGAATGGACGATTGTGAACGTATCGCACGACGAAGACGTCGTGCGCAGAACGCAGGCAGTGTATGCCTTGAAAGATGGATGTATTCATCGTGTAGACGGAGGTCTCTATGGTTGATCACCGTCGACTATCGTTGCAAATGGTTTCGACGCCACGCACGCATCGTACGCTCGTCCTTACGATTGCTGTGCTGCTCGTTGGAATCGCACTGTTCGTAACCTTGGTGCCGTGGGTGCAAACTGTGAATGGGTCTGGCAAGGTAACGTCGTTCGTGCCGAATGCTCGACCTCAGACACTAGAGAGCTCGATCTCTGGGCGTATCGTGCAATGGTTCGTTCACGAAGGACAGCACGTACGCAAGGGCGACACAATCGTTGTGCTCTCTGACATCAACGTGAACTTCTTCGATACATCGCTCCTCGACAAACTGCAGATACTACGAGATCGCACGTTCTCTGCTCAGGAGCAATCGATTGAAGTTTCTATTCAACGCCGGAAACAGTCGGAGCAACGTCTGGCGCAAACACGTGCGCGACTCGACAATGTAATCGTAGAGCTCAGCACAGCTCGCATACGGTATGCGCGAGCAGACACACTGTTTCGGCAAGATCTCGTGTCACGTCGCGACGTCGAAACCGCAACACTAAGTCTGCAACGAGCCCTCGCAGATTCTGTATCGATGGCAGCCGGGATCAACGCTTCCATGCAAGATGTGAATGCGTTCCGAGCAGAAGAAGAACGGGTGATCAATCAGGCCTTCGTCACCATGCAAGAAGCTGAAGTGCGACTTGCCAATGCACAAGGTCGCGTTGGAGCCAGCATCATCACTGCCCCGCTCGACGGCGTGATCGTTCGCATTGCAAAAGCCGGAGCGGGTCAAACCGTAAAGGAAGGAGAGCAACTTGCTGTTGTCGTTCCAAGCACTGATGATCAGGCCGTAGAAGTGTATGTGACGGGAATGGATGCGGCCCTTGTCGATCCGGGACGCCGCGTCTCCTTGCAGTTCGCCGGCTTCCCGGCATTTCAGGTTTCTGGTTGGCGCGACGTGAACGTGGGCATCTTCCACGGTATTGTGCGTGTTGTAGATGCTGTGGATGATGGCACGGGCGGATTCCGACTGCTTATCGTTCCGGATTCAACATCACGGCGATGGCCATCATCGAAGTACCTCCGCCAGGGAACCGAAGCGAGCGGTTGGATCATGCTTAACGAAGTGTCTGTGGGCTACGAACTCTGGCGTCAGCTTATGGGCTTCCCGCCGCAGTTCCCCGTTCCCGCGTCGTTGAAAAGCAAATCTGATAAAGGCGGCAAGGAGGACAAGAAGTGAGATCGTCGATTCTCCTCCTCATCCTTGCCACCCTTTCCACCTTGCCAAGCACGGCGCAGGATGTTCTTACGCTACGTGAATACTTGCAGCAGGTGGAGCTAACGCATCCGTCGCTGCGTTCTGCATCGTTCGAGCCCGACCTTGCAGAGGCCGAGATCAGAAATTCGTTGGGTAGGTTCGATCCAAAGCTCGACGTACAGTACACCTACAAAGAAAAAGACGGAGCCGACAAACTCAATCTCTTCAACGGCTCATTGGAGCTGCCGCTCGACATGGTCTTTGGTCCCAAACTCAAGGCCACGTATTCGCGTGGTATCGGAAACGAAGTAAACCCGCAGTCGGCAACGAGTTTAAGCGGCGAGGCCGGACTTGGTATTTCGCTCCCACTCTTTCAAGGCGTGTTTACCGATACGCGACGTAATCAACTGCGAAAGGCGATGCTCCGGCCAGAGCTTGCAACGGCACAGTTTCGCATGGAGCGCAATGCACTTCTTCGCACAGCCGCGTCGCGTTATTGGGATTGGGCAGAGACTGTTGCGGCCGTTTCTGTGGCTGATAGCGTGTATCGTCTTGTGGTAGCGCGGGCATCGATGACGTCACGTCGTGCACGTTCCGGAGAAACATCTGCCATCGACACCATCGAAGTGTTGCAAGAAGTAGCGCGGCGTAAAGGTGAAGTCCTTCGTGCTATGCGAATGGCCGAACAAGCAGCCGTCGAGGTAAGTGTGTTTTTGTGGACTGGTGCCGGAGATCCACGTCCGCTCACGGGCGTTCCGGAGTCTCTCCCAAGTGTCGCAGACACATCTGCGCTCACACGCGTTTCGGTTGCCTCGGCCTATCTGCTACGGCCAGAAGTGCGCCGTACGGACATGTTGCAACAAACGGCACGACTGGACAGCGGGCTGGCGCGCGAGTATCTACGTCCGTTCGTCGAACTCGAAGGTTCGCTCCTTGCCTACGATGTTGGAAAGAGTCTAGCCCCGGACTACAAAGTGGGCTTCACCATTTCGCAGCCCTTGCTGTTTCGTAGCGCAAGTGCGCAAGCGGAGGTGGCAGAGATCACAGTGCGCCGCGCAGACCTCCAGAGGGCCATTGTAGAGCGTTTTGTGGCGGCCGACGTATCCAACAGTGTTATTGCCATTCGACGAGCCTCTGAGCGCATGGAGGCAGCCCAGAACGAAGTCGGTCTGGCCGAACAAATGGTCACCGCAGAGCGCCGGAAGTTCGAAGCAGGTGAATCCGCTCTCCTCACGATCAACCTCCGGGAACGGTTTTACGCAGAAGCTCTTCTTCGACTCCTTTCTGCCCGCGCAGACTGGGCCCGAGCCCT
>JBBRES010000172.1:0-4911 GCA_038202665.1 Kapaibacterium sp. (SeqCode)
CTGCTGATGGCTATTGCACTTGGTGCGTTGCAGCACGGAACCACGAACATTCCGCTTGCGATCGATCTCATCGTGATGATGTTCCAACCGCTCGCAAAGGTGCGCCACGAGCGGCTTCCCGTGGCGTTCAGGGACATGCGACTGCTCGTCATTGCGATGATCCTGAACTGGGTAATCGCACCGCTGGTGATGTTTGGATTGGCGGTCCTCTTTTTGCAACACAACGTCTCTCTCATGCATGGCCTCATCATTGTTGGTATTGCACCGTGTATCGCAATGGTGATCGTGTGGAATGCGCTTGCTAAAGGCGATGCAGAATATGCAGCAGGTCTTATTGCTCTCAACAGTATCCTTCAGATCGCCTTTTTCCCAACGTACGCCATCTTTTTCTTGAACACGCTGCCTCGATGGTTCGGCATCGAAGGTGTGGCGATCAACCTATCGTATACCGATGTGGCGCAGAGTGTGCTCATCTACATGGGCATTCCGTTTGCGGCGGGTATGATCACACGTTTCGTGAGCATCCGCGCGCGTGGACGTGAATGGTTCGACCGCGTGGTGATACCAAAGATTTCGCCGATCACGCTCATTGCACTACTGTTCACCATCGTTGTGATGTTCACGATGAAGGCGTCGATGATCCTTACAGTGCCGATGGACGTTGTACGTGTATCGATCCCACTCTTTATCTACTTTGTTGTGCTCTTCGGTATTGGCTGGTGGCTCTCGTCGCAAGCGCACGCTACACGTCCACAGAAAGTAACACTGTCGTTTACGGCTGCCAGCAATAATTTTGAATTGGCTATTGCGGTGGCTATTGCGGTGTTTGGTATTCAAAGCGCCGAAGCCTTCGCTACGGTTATCGGACCACTCATCGAAGTCCCCGTCATGATGGGCTTTGTTCTCCTCATCAACCGAAAGATCAACGTATGACGGTGGTACTCGTTCTGTGCACGGGCAACTCGTGCAGAAGCCAAATGGCGGAAGGATTTCTGAATGCGCTGCCGGGGATCTCTGCAGAATCTGCCGGTGTAGAGCCTGCATCCGCAGTACATCCGCTCGCCGTTCAGGTGATGCAAGAAGTGGGCATCGACATATCGTCGCACCATCCTAAGGATGTTGCTGATTTTCTCGGTCGGGAATTCAACTTCGTGATCACCGTGTGCGACAACGCGCGTGAACGCTGTCCCATCTTCCCCATGCCGCCTTTCCGTTCGCTTCACATTCCATTTCAAGACCCCATACATGCCGCCGGAAGTGTGGACGAGCAACTCGCCGTCTATCGCACCGTGCGAGATCAGATATCCGCGGCGATGCAGGAGTTTGCATCCACTATGGCTGCACGATAGTCGCCGTTGTGCGCACATTGCCCGTTGCATCCGTCTGTCGCACAAAGTACAGCGCACCAGTTCGTGCATCACGTGCAGCGAGCTCTTCTCCGAGGAGTGTAAAGATTTGCGTACGAACGATAGCATGTGCATCAAAGTCATCCGAACGATCTGAGTCCTCGTTGGCAACGCTCGTTGTTGCACCACCTTCATACGCTCCCGGATCAGGCGCAGAGCCACTGTGGGCGGTGGTAAACCCATCTACGACGACGCCTGCATCTATGATGCCGCTCGTTGTTATGAGGTGAAAGTCGTTCGCGTTAGCGTCCACAAAATCGGGTGCACGCTGAATGCTTTTGGTGCCAATATGAATGAGCGGACTTTGCGTTGTGCTCCTAAGTGCTCCTTGCAATTCGTCGGGCGTCGCAACGAGCTCACACGTTGGAACACCATGTACAGGCCGAATGGTGGCAATAGCGGGCTGACCGTAGGCATAGTAGACGTCGCCGTCGCTATCAAACGCATACGTTGTTGCATTCGCAATTCCATCGAACATGCATGTGTGACCGTTCAACGATGCATAGATGTTGTTGCGAGAAAACAGCGACTTCCACGTTGGATTCCACAGGTAAAGATCAAAGCCAAACTGACCCGTTGCATAGACCGTATTGTGTACAAAATGAATTGCACCCGTGCCACGTGTGGTGTCTCCGGCATTCAACTTGAGCGCAGTACACCAGATAGATGTTGCAATAGAGTTGTCGCAGTTAACGAAGAACACGTCGTTGTTATGGTTGAGTCTGCTCGACACTTGATAGACATTGCGCATGATGTACGTTGCTTGAAACGAGTTTCCAATCAGCGACGTGCCCACCGGACATCCTAGCACGCGATTGTTCCAAATGCGTACGTTCATAGAACCGCCACCAGCCCCGCCCGTACAGTCGATACCGTCGTAACAGTTCGTAACGATGTTGTCGTACACGTCGTGATCGCTCACCACGGCGCGAGCCGTGATCCATCCCGCCGTGATCCCTCCCACCGTACCATTCACTGTGTTGTTGTGAATGCAATTGCCAGTAAGTGAATCGTCATCGCCGGGTGCGAATGCGATGCCGGAGTGCTCAAGGTAGCGACCAAAGGACCCAATGTCGATTATGCTTTGATCTCGCGTTTGTTTGAACGCACCGTGCGACCAATATCCAGTGCCATCTGTGATTCGGCAGTTGCGAACTGTATTGGTATTGCAGGCCCCAAAGAACGAGATTGGTGCATTCGAGTTGGTGAAGGTGCAGTTATCGATAATCGCATTGTTCACGTTCTCGAGTCGCAACGTGTACGACGGATAGCATTCACTCACAAATCCAAGTGCATCCACGTTGCAAACATGTCCACCGTAGTCTCGCACATGAATGTCACGTATAACAACAGACGTGCCATGCGAGTTGCCCTTCACGGTCAGCCAACTATACGCCTTAGAAACGCGAACGACATGTCCCGTCGGATCTGTACCATCGAGAGTCTTCACATAGAGTACGTTGCCAGCTCGATAGAATCCCGACGCATCGTAGCCAAGGTTTTGCAGGGTAGGGTAGGAAGGGACCAAGGAATTGGGTTGTAGAAAGGCATACGGGTAGAGTCGCTCACCATCAAACGTACACAAGGATGTAAACGCAAAGTCGGCAGAGATAGACGTAGAATACATTCCGGGGGAGCCGGGTACGGGCGTCCACGCAGACGTGATCGTCGCGCCTCCATCGAAGACCACGGAGTCGCCGGGCCACGGCGTCAGAACAATCTGCGATGCTGTATCGCATTCTTCCGTGAGCGTTAACGTGAGATTTGCAACTTCATACGTGCCGCCCTTCATGAAGACCGTTGTACCGCATCGTACACCAGCAGAGAGAAGTGTTCGAAGATCTCCAGGTTGGGTTTCGGAGTAGGCCGTGCCACTGCCGGACGGACTTACCACTTTAATGGAATCTTGAGGGAGAATCAGTGGAATGCGGAGTGTTGTGATAGTATCGATGAAGGGTGCAAACCGACCCGTTGCCGACGAGAACATGGCTTCTATCACATACGATGCACCGGGCTCGAGCAGAAGGATGCTACCACGAAACTGATCTACGCCGCGCACTGCGCAACGCACCGGAACGGGCGCCTGCATGAAGTCGGCGGATAGGAGATTACGGTATCGCAGCTGTAACCCCAACGTCGTATCCGTTGCACTTGCTCCGGATAGTGGCACTGTGTACCCGATGTTGCGTTGTGTGGCTCGATACAGAGGTCGTGATTGTGCTACGGCTGAGTAACTAGTCCAGCACAGCAAAAGAAGGAAGACAAGGTATTGCATGTGGTAAAGCTAGCGAATAGGGGAGTACGGTCAGCGGCCGCCGTGCCAACCTGCCTACTCAATCATCATTTTCGCATGTACGACGGTTCCGTCGAAGTTTTGCAATCTCACAACATACATCCCTGTTGGATACGTGCTAACGTCTATCGTCGTGCGTTGATCTGTCGTGCGCGTTTTCACCACACGTTCACCAATACTGTTGAGAATCTCAACGTTTGCGTCGAGTGCGCCACGTTGCACAACCGTAATGTGATCAGAAGATGGGTTAGGAAAGACGACAAACTCGTCATTCAGCGGATGTTCGACTACTTCGGTGACAGTATTCATCTTAGCCACAAAAAGATGGTAGCTACTCGTATCTCCAATCACGCCAATTGAAGGGCTGAGCGTCAGGCTGTCAAGAAAGGAACCCGAAACGAATACTCCCTGAGAACTCACCTTGCATTCACCCAAGGTTGCATTGTGAATGCCGCCAATCTGTTGTGCCGCAACAAACTGACCTATCGTGTCTGCTTTGATAAGAAATATGGCAGAGTTCGCAGCATTCGATAAAACGTTCGTGCCAATGCGGAGCGTTCTATAGAAGGTGCCAGACACGTAGCACTCACCGGATTCGGTTACTGAAACGTGCTCACCCTGTCCAATTCCATCGGGCTTCACTGCCCATTGATAGGCGCCGTTTGTGTTGCACTTCGCCAGAAAGACCTCGTTCAGCATTCCATTTGAGCTAGAGAGCTGAAGAGATCCAAACGAAATGGAGCCATGGAAATATCCCGTCACGTAGCTATTCCCATCAGCGTCGATGTCAATTCCGATTCCACCGCAGTATCCCGAGCCCGAGCCCGCCTTTTGCAACCACAGGTTCGTTCCATCAGGCGAGAATTTGCCGATGAACACGTTTGCTTCAACGTTGTTGGCATTGAGAATCAGTACAGAATCAAACGTTAATGTATTGAAGAATCGTCCGGTGATGTAGCTGTTGCCAACGCTATCGGTACTGATGCCCTCGCTTACGTCGGTCGTAGAAAAAGTAGATGGCACTGTGAGCCATACATTCTCTCCGCTACTATTGAACTTCCCGATGAAAACCTTAGAGCTTGAGAATGGATATGGCGAGATATGTATGTCGCCCGTCACGTAGGTGTAGCCAAGTGCATCGCTACTCACACCAGACCCGTAGTCGTGGCCTGTAGCGCCGATCGCCGTCGTCCACAGAAGGCTTCCTGTATC
>JBBRES010000173.1:0-4858 GCA_038202665.1 Kapaibacterium sp. (SeqCode)
CCATGCATACTCACGCAATTGCTCTTCCGTAGGCACGCCACCGAATTGCTTTTCGAGGTCGATGATAAAGCGCAAACATTCTTGATTTGCAAGACCGTGGAGTGGACCCGCCAAGCCGCACATCGCAGCCGATACGCTGTAGTACGCGTCGCTCAGTGCAGAGCTCACCACGTACGACGTCATCGCACTTACGTTGCCACCTTCGTGGTCACTGTGGAGCACCAAATACAGGCGGACAAGATCTTTCCATGCTGGATCGTTGCTGACGCCGAGCATGTGTGCAAAGGCATTCGACATGTCCTTCTCACCAGCCGGTGCATCGATTACCGAGCCACCGTGGAAACGCACACGATAGATTGCGGCAGCCAAGCCTGTCATCGAAGCAATCAGGCGAATACTGTCTTCGAACATGGCCTTCCATAGTTCGTCTTTCCCTGCACCTGCATCGTAGGCCTTACGGTACGCAGACTCGCGCTCCAGAGCCATAAGTCCGGCGCTGAGCATGGCCATCGGATGTGCATCCTTTGGCATGGCCTTGAGCGTGTCTACCACGTACGATGGGATCTGATAATGCGGAGCAAACAGATCCTTCAGAGCGGAAAGCTCTTCTGCATTTGCACGCTCGCCACTCACGAGCAACCAGAAGATCTCTTCTGGCGTGGCATCGGTGAGTTCCAAGATCGGAATGTTGCGAATGCGCAGACCTTCGTCGGCAGACACACTAGATGTGTCGCAGACCAGGGCTGGCACCCCGCGCATACCACCGAACACTTGTTCGATTGTAACGCTGCTGAGGACCGTTTCGCCATGCTCTTTTACGAGCGATGTGCGTGCAGCACGGAGTGCTTCTGCGGTCTTTTGAAGTTTGTCGTGTAGGCTCGAGATCATCTGGGGCTCCGTCGGTTTCAGTATAGCATTCGAAAATACGAAGGGTTCTGCTTCTACGATGAGTAAAATCCGCGCAACTCGTAGCTTTACACTATGAGCTCTCCATCCAAAATCCGCGTAATCATCGCACACGAGTACAAAACACGTGTGAAGAGTAAATGGTTCGTCCTGTTCACGCTGTTGGGACCCGTGGTCATGGCCCTTCTGATCGCCATTCCGGTGGTGGCAGCCATGCTGGCAGGGGACGGGGCGGAAGGGAAGGTTGCCGTGGTGGACAGAAGTGGACAGATCGGATCGCAGGTGATTGCCTCAGACACCTCGCAGTTCACGGCGGCTGGTTCGATGACCGACGCCGACCTGAAAAAAGCTGTCCTCGAAGAACGGCTTCAGGCCTACGTTGTGATCCCAGCGGACGTGCTGGACTCGGGCACGGTGACGTTGTTTTCGCGCGGCGGCTCGGGCATTGCCTTTGAGTCTAGCGTCCAAGACGCCATCGAACCGTTTGTGGTGAACGGACGTCTGCGCCGCGCCGGCACAGACACATCCGTGATCCGCCTTGTCGAAGAAGGCGTGGCCATGCAGTCGCTCAAGATTTCCGAAAAGGGCGTAGAAGAAGATGCTTCAAAGGCCTCGGCCATGGTGGGCTACTTTGCCGGCTTTATGATCTACATGCTGATTTTCCTGTACGGATCGATGGTAATGCGTGGCGTAGTGGATGAAAAGGCGAATCGCATTATCGAGGTGTTGGCTTCGTCGGCACGTCCGTTCCACATCATGATGGGGAAGGTGATCGGCATTGGCTTGGTGGGACTCACACAACTTGCTGCATGGGCTGTATTGGGCACTGGAGTAGTGATTGTATTGGGGGCGGTTTTGAGCTCGCAAATCCAGCCGGATCAGGCCATGGACATGGTGAAGAGCATGCCACAAGCACAAGCGCAGATGCAGATGAGTGGTGGTGCAATGGCCGGCGGACTTCCCTTTGCCCTTCCCTCCATTTCCCTTGGCACTATTCTGCTCTTCATATTCTTCTTCCTTGCTGGCTACTTTATCTACGCAACGTTGTATGCAGCCATTGGTTCGGCCGTGGATCAAGAGGCCGATGCAAACCAACTCACATTGCCAGTGACACTACCAGTAATATTTACGATCATGTTCATTGGCAACGTGATCGCAGCACCCAATGGTACGCTGGCTGTTGTGCTTTCGTTGATTCCATTGTTCGCGCCAATTCTGATGACCGTGCGTTTGGCCGCAACCGACGTGCCGTGGTGGCAAGTGGTCACGTCAATGTCGCTATGCATTGCGTTCTTCTTTGGCGCCGTCTGGCTCGCCTCGCGCATCTACCGCATTGGCATTCTATCGTACGGACGGAAACCATCCTTCAAAGACATCGCCAAGTGGATCACCATGAAGGTGTAAGGAGGAGCGGCAGAGATGTTCTGCGCGAATCCGACTGGATGATGACGATGTACGACCCGTTCGTGCAGACCGATGCTGGAACGAGCAATGTTGTGCTGCCCGCCTCCCATGTGGCATGATAACACGACGCACCAAGAGTGTTGACGACGTCTACCGTACAGCGTTCCGTTGCTGTTGAACGCGTGAGTGTGAACGAGGTGTTTGCGGGATTGGGTGCAACGCTTACGGCATACGACGATGTTGGCGTCTCACGATCTACGCTCGTTGTTTGCACTACCTCGACGAGCGATCGGCACTGTGTTCCTTGGTTGATGTTGAGTGATGCGGCCGATGCAACATCGAACTCCAACGGCGTTGTTCCAGAAAACACAAACAGCGAATCTCGTTGTGTGCCGCTTGCGTCAATGAATGTGCAGTTCAAAGGAAGCTGTGAATACAGCGTCCACGACGTGTCGAGGTTGTGCTGCACTTGTGAGATGCGAACATGTGTAGATGTTGCGCCTGGCTGAAATTCAACGCGAAGTTTTGCCCAACCTTTTCCGTAGATCCATTCGGTGATGTAGGACGTCACGTCGATGGATGTTTTCACGTCGAGGGCCGTAACAAGATCCGACGTTTCTGCGTTGCCATACGCATGTGCATTCAAGTATGTGCGAAGCCCTGAAAAGAAAGCATCGTCACCCATCAGCGCGCGCAACATGCCCAGCACAACGGCGCCCTTTTGATAGATGGTCTCAGGATAGTTCGACGTAGTAGCGCGAGGGAAGTCGTAGAGAGGGAAGACGCCTTCGTGTGTGCCAATGCCAGAGGTCTTTGCAATGCGGAACATATAGTCCTTTGCCTTGCTGCCTTCCAGTACCTGATATCCGGTGGTACCAAAGAGATGTTCGTGCCACAGAGATTCGCTGTACGTGGCAAAGCTCTCCGTCAGCCATACATGCCGAAAATCGATAGGCGTAACTAGGTCGCCAAACCACTGATGTGCAAGCTCGTGCGCCGCAGTCTTATTCACGGTATCACCGCTTTGCGAAATGCTCAGTGCAAAGCAGATCATTGTTTGATGTTCCATGGAGCCGCGTGTGGTGTTGGCATATCCCACTTTGTCGAAAGGATAGGGCGTGAACCGTTGTTGTAAGAGCGACACCATATCGGGCAGGTACCGAAAACTCTTGCGCGTGGCCGTTGTGTCGCGCCGCAGTGAATACACTTGCATCGGAACTGGATCTGCACCAAAGTCGAGCACGGCATACGGCGCTGCAACAAACGTCATCAGATACGTAGCACAGTCGTGCGACTCTTCCCATTGCGTCATACGAACGTTCGAGGGCGTGCCATTAAGAATCGTATCACGTTGCAGCACACCATTCGAAGCCACGCGAATGTTCACCGGCGTAAAGAAGGTTGTGTGCAACGTGGCTTTATCGCTAGGATGGTCATAGCATGGCATCCAATGTTGCGTGGCGCTCACGTAGTTGTTGCGAAGTCCAACGCCCATGCCGTACAACACGGAGTCTTGATACTGCACGCCGCCCCACGTTCCAGTGCCGAGTTCTTGCGTCATCGTGCCGTGGTAGTGAATGCGAATCGTGTCGGCCTGACCCGCATTACGGGCACCTAACGAGATCTCGTGATGATACGAAGCGTCGCTTGGCTTACCCACGTCGGTGACGGTGAGGTGCGTCTTGCGGACCACTACAGAATCAATAATCAGCGAGCGAAGATGGAAGGGGAACGTGGCGCTAGGACTGTCGGCAATCCAGTTTACCGTAATCACACACTGCCCCAGAATGAACTTCGAGGAGAGGTCGTTCACATACGCAGCCACATCATAGCGTTGTACATCGAAGGGCTGTTGGATGAACTCAGTAGGGAGCGACGGGCCTTGTGCTCGAAGGGGAGTGTGGACGAGCACAAGAAGTGCAGTGGCAATGCCGACGAGTGTAAATCTCATATCTGCACAACATATAAAAAAAGCCCGAGCGATGTTATCGCTCGGGCTTTGATGTGACTGCAGTTGTTCGCTTAGCGAACGATCGTCATTGGCAGTGCGAAGAGGCGACCGTTATTCGATACTTGAACAAGGTACCGTCCGCTTGTGAGCGACGTGGTGTTCAAGACCGCTGTGGTGAGGCCTTCTTGGACATCAACCGATTGCGTTGCGACAGCAATACCTGTCATCGTCAGGATCGACACCGAAGCCGTACCCGTTGTTGCAGGGAATTGGATCGTTGCTTCTGTAGATGCTGGGTTCGGATAGACGTTGAACGATGCAACACTTGTTGTTGGCATTTCGACGCTTGTTACCGTTTTCAGCAGTTCCAGTGTGGCTTGTTGATCGGAGTTCGTTGCATCGTCTACAGTCAACGTTGTTGTTGCGGTATTGTAGTCTAGACGATCTGCAATGATTGTCATGGTACCGATACCCAATTCGTCGAGTACATAGGCGCCATCGTTTTCGCTGATCATGTAGTCGACTACGTTTCCTTGATCATCCTTGGCAATGACGAAAGCACCGATGATACCCGTGCTGCCTTGTGGGCTCACGCCG
>JBBRES010000174.1:0-4795 GCA_038202665.1 Kapaibacterium sp. (SeqCode)
TCACGAAGACCGTGTCACAAGCAGGTGGGTTGTCGAGAAGCCGCAGCGTAATGCTTCATTCAATATTGGTGTTTTCAAAGAGTTCGAGATCAAAGAGCCGGGCATACCTACGATATCTATTCACCATGTGAGCAAGTCACACGAAGAAGACGTTGCACTCGATGTCAAACAGTCTATGCAGTTGTTCACCAGAATCTTCGGTCCGCTTACGATTACGCACATCTACGCCACAGAACTGCCGGGGTATCACGGAGAGGCCTTCCCAGGCATGCTTCACCTTTCTCACGAAGCATTTGAGAATTTTGGCGACGACTTCTTCGCTGAACAATTCATCGCGCACGAAGTGGGTCATCAGTGGTGGGGTATTGGCTTGGATATGAAAACCTATCGAGACCGGTGGTTAAGCGAGGCCTTTGCCGAATATGCGGCTCTCATGTATTCACAGTCTGCTTCGGAGGATCGCTCCAAGTTCTTCCGATTATTGGACGAATCAGCAGAAAGTATTTGCGGTCGCGGTAGCAACACGATCGGCAAGCCGCAAGATGCGCCCATGATCTCGCTCGGACATCGAGTAACGGATGGCGGCAAGGGCAGCGATTACAATGATTTTGTCTACTATAAGGGCGCTTGGGTGATTCACATGTTGCGCAACATGATGATCAATCTTCGAACGATGAAGGAAGACGATTTCATCTTGATGGTCTCGTCGTTCTTCAAAGCGTATCAAGGAAAGCATGCAAGCACAGACGATCTTCGCACGCACATCGAAAAGCTTACCGGAAAAGACATGCGCTGGTTCTTTGATCAATGGGTAGACAACAACAAGATCCCAACGTATCGCGTTGCTTGGAAGAAAGAACACTTGGCAGATGGCACTTGGAAGGTGACGCTTCGCGTAAAGCAAGAAGACGTCGACGAGTCGTTCTACATGCTCGTCCCCATCAAGGTGGCACTCGACAACAACAGTGTTCAGCGCATGCGTATTTCCATGACGGGCGCGCAGGCTGAGATCGCCCTTCCACCCTTCCAACAAGAACCGGACGAGGTAATCTTTAACGACCTACATTCCGTGCTATGCACGGTGAAAACCGAGAGTTATTAGGAGCCGTGAGGGAGGAAGGGCACAAGGAGTTTCGCAAATGCGCTAACGTTGCGCGTTTGCATGTACACTCTCCCTGGGCCAACGAATTCACACACGAGACCTTCTCCAGAGGCGAGTGTCGAGAAGATGCCGCTTGCGGCCTTCTTGACCGAATAGGCCATCGTGTGTTGAAAAGCGACCACGTGACCTGTATCCACGATGTAGCGCTCTCCCATGCCAAGGTCTCGGAAGTAGATGGCCCCAAAAGAATTCAAGAAGACCTTACCAGTTCCAGACATCGTCGCTAGGAAGAGTCCTTCTCCCGCCACGAATGCCTTCAAACTTCCCTTTGTACCGACGGTGATCGAAACGTCGCCTGCTAGGTAGGAACCGGCTTGCGCAAACAGCGTTTCGTTCTTGAGGTCGAATTCTACGATGTCGCCGGGACTCGATGGAGCAAGGATGAGCTCGCCCGGACCCCCAACGGCGGTAAAGATCGAGGCGAAGAACGACTCTCCACCAACGGCTGCCTTTATAGTTCCAAAGAGTCCCTTCCCTGCCGTCGTTGCTTCGAGCTCGATGGTTGGACTCATCGAAAGCATGGCGCCAGATTCGGCACGGAACTGTTCGCCCTGCTCCATGTCTACCCGCATGCTAGAATAAACATGTCCGTTTTCAATTGTGTATCGCATGATCGATCCCTTTGTTGATGTTCAACCGTTGTACATGATTCCACCTACAGCCTTGTACGACACGAGGACCTCGACGGCCTCTGCTCGTAACACATCTACGACCACATCGATCCCACGCGACGTTAATGCTTCTGACCACGGCTGTGGCTTCATACCTTCGTCAAAACCGATCGCCCGTATGTCTTCATCGCGCGCAGCACAGACCAAGCGCTGCACGCCACTCCATGGTATCGCACCAAGACACATCGCACACGGCTCCGCCGAAGAATACAGCTCAAATCTGCCCCGCTGCGACAATGAGTAAGCACCCACTACACGTTCGGCCTCGACAATTGCGACCACTTCGGCATGCAACATCGAGCACTGAAGTATGTGAACAAGATTCACTCCTCTCCCTACGCATTCCCCACTCTCGATATTGAAGATCGCTGCCGCAAACGGTCCACCGCCATGGCGCACACTGTACTGCGCAAGCTCAATCACAAATCGCATACGTTGTTCGCGTAGCGCACCGTTTGGCGGCGGCACAACATCATCGATCCACGATGGTAGTTCGATGTGCATTGCTATTCGTAAATCCGAACGCCGTTCGCTTCAAACACGTATTCCTTGTGTTCACCGACGATGGCCGCCACTTGCTTCTTGCCTTTGCCGGCGTCTTCTGCGTAGTGCCGTGCTTCTGTTTCTGAGATGGATCGCTCAGTGAGCTCACCTTCGATCACGACATGCTTACCGGTGGTGTTCTTGGGCACGGTAAAGTCGTGATGCTTAAACGTCACGCGGACAACCGTTGCGCCATCCTTGATGATCATCCAGCATCCCATCTTCCGACACACTTCGCTTACCACTCCATGGATCAGAATGGTGTTATCGAATTTGTCGCCAGTAATCGCTTCTGTCAATGTGATAGGTGCTGGCGACGCCGAGGGTGAGGCGCCAAAGACACTTATCTTTTTCCATTTCTGCTGCGAAGGCGTCCACGACAGTTGAGCAGACGCCATGCTTGGCAACACAATAAGTGCCAACAGGACGGGTAGTACGTACTTCATGATTCTTTCTCGAATGTGTTCCAATGCGAATCTACATATTCGCAGCCATGCGTGTAATACTTCAGCGAGTTCGATCTGCATCCGTCAGCATGAGCGGGGCCATTGTCGGCGCCGTTAACCATGGTCTGCTTGCACTGGTGGGCTTCACACATGCAGACACTCCTGCAGAGGTCCAGTGGATTGCCGAGAAGTTGATGCAGATTCGCGTCTTCGCAGACGACGATGGAAAAATGAATCGATCCGTTGTTGACGTGAGTGGTGGCATCCTCGTCGTCTCCCAGTTCACACTGTATGGTGAGCTCAGAAAGGGCACGCGGCCTACCTATACAGAGGCAGCACGTCCCGATGTAGCCGAGCCATTGTATGATCTCCTCCTTGCCACCCTTCGCTCTGCAACTTCCCTACATGTTGCAAGCGGCGTATTTGGTGCGATGATGGACGTGGCGCTTGTGAACGACGGTCCGGTAACGATTCTCCTAGAACGATCAACGCCCTGATGGGCGAACCATCAGGGCGTTGTTGAGATACGTGCTGAGAACGAATTACAACGTTACGTTTGACTCGTTCATATTCTCGAGTGAGCGACATATTGCAGCCAAACACTGTGTTGCGAGAGCGCCGTCGATCACACGGTGATCGTAAGTGAGCGACAAGTAGACCATGCTGCGAACAACAATCAGATCTTCACCATCAATCGTACGAACAACCGGTCGCTTTTGAATGGCACCAATGCCCATGATAGCGCACTGTGGTTGATTGATCACTGGAGTGCCAAACAACGAACCGAATCCGCCAACATTCGTGATGGTGATGGTGCCGCCTGAAATGTCGTCGGGAACAAGTTTTTTCGAACGCGCGCGCTTAGCTAGATCGTTCATGGCACGAGCCATACCTGTCACATTGACGACATCTGCATTCTTGATCACCGGAACAATCAGATTCCCATCATCTAGCGCAGTAGCCATTCCCAAGTTGATACGATTATGCTTGATAACGTTCTTACCATCTACGCTCACATTCACCATCGGGAAGGCCTTCACACCGTCAACACAGGCTATGCCAAAGAATGGCGTGTACGTGAGTTTGAATCCTTCGCGCTGTTCGAAGGCACCCTTCTGCTTTTCGCGTAGCTTCACAATGTTCGTGACATCCGCCTCTGCAACGCTTGTTACGTGCGGAGATGTGGTCTTGGACTTCACCATGTGCTCGGCAATAAGCTGACGCATGCGATCCATTGGGATCACAACATCGTCTGCGCCAATAGGTCCACTCGGCGCAGCAACGGCACTCGACGACGCTGCAACTTTCGGTGCAGTTGTTGGTTGAGCCGTTGGCGCGGGAGCGCCCGTGCGGTTCTTCAAGTAGGCGAGCACGTCGTTCTTCGTCACGCGACCATCAAGGCCTGTGCCTGCAAGTGCATCGAGCTCACCAACAGACAAGCCTTCCGTTGTGGCAATGCTTCGAACGAGGGGCGAATAGAAACGCCCACCACTTACCCGGGGCACAGGTTCGCTTGCAACTGCAACAGGTGCAGCGGCATTGGTCGCACCATTCGCTGGCGCGGGGGCTACGTCTTGCGCCGTAGCTGGAGCTGGTGCAGGCGCTGGTGCAGCATCTGGCGTTGGAGCGGGAGCGGCCGTGACGGCACCTGTGGCGATACGCGCGATCACGCTGCCAACTTCTACGACATCATTTTCTTGAGCAAGAATGGCCGTTAGTGTTCCGGCCTGAGGCGATGGTACTTCGGTGTCCACTTTGTCGGTTGAGATCTCGAGCAACACCTCGTCGCGCTCGATCTTGTCTCCCACTTTCTTCACCCAGCGAAGGATCTTGCCTTCTTGGATCGACTCGCCCATTTTCGGCATCACAACTTCGATCTCTCCAGCCGAAGCAGTGGCAGGCGCTGGTGCAGGCGCTGGTGCAGGCGCAGGGGCTGGGGCTGGTGCAGGCGCTGGGGCTGGGGCTGGGGCAGG
>JBBRES010000175.1:0-4758 GCA_038202665.1 Kapaibacterium sp. (SeqCode)
GATGTGGCTCGAGGTCGATATGGGCTATGTCGGACCGATCATCTACACCCGGCTGCCGCGGAGCGTCGTACTTGTTCACGTACGGTGAATGGAGGACGCCTATGGGCACCACGTTCACCGTTGATTTCCAATAGTTAGCGACAAGAACAGGCCTCCGAAATTAGAGATCGGGATTCCTTGCATGCTCTCCAGTCCGTTCCCTCCAAATGGAATAGCATAGTAACGCATATTCACACCGATCATGTTGCCTTTCGTGATCGCACCGAAGTTCGCGCCGATGCCAACAAAGCCTCCCAAACGCCCGTGAATGGTGGCGTCTCCAAACGAACTAAAGAACTCGTGGTAGTATGGAATGCCATTCGAGCCTTCAGTGATGTAGGGCGTTTGAATGATGAGCGACGGTCCCACTCCAACACCGATAAACGGACGGAACGAATCTGAAAGTCCTTTAGAGAACAATCGATACTGAAGGCCGATCGTGAGAGGGACGATGAACAACCGGTTCAATTTACCATACACGACAGGGATGTTGCCGAGATAGCGATTCTCGAGCTCGTCAGTACTGCGATATGGCGAGAAGAACAGGTTGATAAACCCTGTAAGATCTTCGGCTACTCTCGTTTGGTAAAATCCACCGAAAGCCCATCCGCTGTTTGAGAAGATCAGGTCAAGGCCGAAGGCCTTCGTTGCGGGCTTGTCGAGGCCATCGTTCTCGAGCAACGGTCGCGGTGACGTGAAGACGATGAGTGTGTCTTCTGCTTTTCGCGGACCTTCTGGTGTGCCTCCCGTTTCCTGCGCCACGGTCGTGGTGGTCAGGAGTACGAGGCCACATATGTACATCGATAGGAGTTGTGTGAAGCGCATTCCGTGCAAGTTACCGTCAAGACGTGAAAGTTACAGAACGTTCGGACTGTGGATAACATTGTTAGTCCGTGCCAATTCCGTAGTTTACTTGTCCGACTTGATAGCGTCCCCATGCAGCTCAGAGACCTCCAACGCCTCATAGATTCCGTTTTCTTGCCCGATGCCGCCATGCGCGGTGACAACATCGGAGTACACGTCGAATCGGCGAGCGGCGAAGTGCATTCAATTCTTGTTTGCCTTGATGTTACCGACGCCGTAGTTGCAGAGGCCATTGAGCGACATTGTAACGCCATCATTGCCTTCCACCCTCTCATCTACACGCCCATAACTCGCTTGCAACGCACGGACAGAGTGGGTCGTATTCTTTGTGAGCTCATTGCGCGTGACATTTCCCTTCTGTGCGTTCATACGGCATTCGATGCCTATCCTCAGGGTACGAATTACCTACTTGCCCGCAAGCTTGGCCTGCAACCCCAACAGCCCCTCGTCCCTTCCGAATTTGGAACGGGATACGGCATGGGAGTAGTGGCGGAGATCGAAGGTGGCATGGAATTCGATGAACTCGTGGAACGCATTAGCGCAGTATGCGGGTCACCGGTTCGGTTTAGCCGCCCTCCATCCCCGCTAGTTCGGTCTGTAGCGATCGTGGGTGGAAGCGGCGACTCGTTCACAAACGATGCCTTGCGCTGTGGAGCGGACGTGTTCATAACGGCAGACTTGAAGTATCACGCCTTCCACGCCGCCGTCGGTCGTATTGGCCTAATCGACCCAGGACATTACGAAATGGAGCAGTTTGCTATTGACGGCATTGTTCATGCCGTACGTCCGTTGATTCCAGCAACGATGTCTATCCAACGCAGCACCGTGAGCACCAACCCAGTTCACTATGCCGCATCAACAACAGCCAGTACTTCTCAATCATAACCACACGGAATCTCCATGGAGCAACAGATTACACTCTTAGCGCGCTTGTCGTACATCGATGCGCATCTGGACGAGCTGCATGACGAACTGGGCGACTTGCCTCAAGAGGTCAAGCGTCACGAAGAGATTGTGAAAGCAAAGACGCTTGTCACAGAGGCTACGGCAAAATCTCTCCACGAGATCGAGCACCTTCATGGAACCTCGCATGTGACCATGCAAGAGATGACGGACAAAGAAACGAAGCTCACAGAGCAGCAGTTTCAGGTCAAGAACAATCGTGAATTCGATGCAATCACGAAAGAGCTTGAGCACATCAAGGTCGAGCGCGCAGCATTGGATGAGCGTTTGCGCACGAGTGCTGTGAAAGAAGAGAACCTTCGTTCGTTGCTCGAGACGCAACAACGAGATTTGGATGAAGCAAAGAGTGTTCTTGCGGACAAAGAGAAGGAACTCGAAGATGTAAGCGGCGTGAACAACGACGATCTTCGCAAGTATCTTGGGCTTCGCAAGAAGGTAATCGCCCAGGTTGAAGATTCGCTCCAAACGGAGTATGAGCGCATACGTACATTCCATCGTGAAGCAGTCGTTGCACTCCGACGCAACAGCTGTTCGGGATGCTACAGTGCTATTCCAAGCCAGCGCATCATGGAGATGAAGTACAATCGACACAAAGTGTACACCTGTGAGAATTGCGGCCGCATCCTCGTAACAGAAGATGTAACGCTGGAGATTGAAGCAGAGGTCGAAGGTACTGCATAAGGAAACGGAAGAACGGATACGGAGGGATGACGGGCAGTCGCCGTAGAAATACGGAGGAAAGTCCGAACTCCACAGAACAGCACGCTTCCTAACAGGAAGGCACGTTTACGTGACGGCATGTGCAACAGAAAGCAAACCGCCATTCGTTCTGCGAATGGTAAGGGTGAAACGGTGGGGTAAGAGCCCACCAGCGACTCGGGTGACCGGTCGGCTAGGTAAACCCCGTGCGGAGCAAGATCAAACAGGATCGAGGAACACTTTGGTGTTGTAGTGTTGTTCGCACTACGTGGGCTTTCGAGCCCCCTTCGTTCCGGGTAGATCGCTTGAGGGCGGCGGTGACGTCGCTCCCAGATAAATGACTGCCTCGTTCGCTTGCGAACAAGACAGAATTCGGCTTACAGGAGTCTTTCCGTGTCCATTCCTCCTTTTCCCTATTTCGTCCCAGAGTCTGTTCCCGCAGATCCGATTTTACGCGAATTCTATCCTGAATTCGTCGATCGATGGCTAGCCGATCTCACCACACAATGGCCGGAGATTGTCGATCGCAATGATGCAGAAGAATTGTACCGTTTTGGTCACACCATCAAGGGCTCATTCCAACAGTTCGGTCTCAAAGAATTGTCCGGGATCGGGAAAGACATCATGACCGCTTCTTCGGATAACGATTGGACAACTGCATCATACTATATCGACGGCCTGACGAAGATTTTGCAAGTCCTACAGCAACGCAACAACACAACAGATCCAGGAACAATATCATGAACCGAAGCACCTTGCGCGTCGTTGGCCGGATTGCAGTGGCAACCATTGCCTTTGCATGTTTCACGGGAGGAGCCTTTGCGCAGACGCGTGTGGCCGTGCTTCCATTTCGGAACATGGATGGGGCGATCAAATACAATCCTTGGTGCATTCAACTTGCAGACTCACTCACGCATGAGTTGCTTACCATCGACCCTGCGCAAAAGAAATTCGTGATCATCCCCGCCGATAGTATCGATATGGCTATTAGCGAACTGAACCTCGATCCTACCAATCCGCAATACGAAAGCGATGTGTGGAAGGCCGTAAAATCGTTGGGGGCCGAGCGCGTGATTCAAGGGAATTTCTTTATGCAGCATGAGCGTGTGCTTCTGAATGCATACATCTTTGATCCGGAAACCAAGATGTCCGACCCCACGAATCAGGCGAAAAACATGTACAAGTCACCAGCTGCTATTCTTGACGTGATCAAACCCATGGCAAGAAAGCTTCATCCAGGACTCGCACAATGAGCGACGTTATGTTTGAGCTTCCCGTCCTTCAACCAACTGCGGAGCAACTGGCCGGGCGCAGGCCCGAATGGTTGAAAGTACGTGCACCAGGTGGCGAAGAATATGCGCGCGTGAAATCCATGATGCGCACTAAAGACCTGCATACCGTATGTGAAGAAGCCCGATGCCCAAATATCACTGAGTGTTGGAATGCAGGAACTGCCACGTTCATGATCGGTGGCGACACATGCACTCGGTCGTGCGGATTCTGTGCCGTAAAGACAGGTCGGCCCCTTCCCATCGACGACGGCGAGCCTATGCGTGTTGCAGAGGCCATACAGTCGATGAACCTCAAACATGCAGTGATCACATCCGTGAATCGTGACGAGCGCAAAGATGGCGGCGCGATCTTGTGGGCCGAAACAATTACCGCTTCGCGATCGCTGAATCCTAGCACATCCATTGAAGTATTGATTCCCGATTTCAAAGGGAACAAGGAGAATCTGCAACGCGTGATCGATGCACGTCCGACAATTCTCGCACACAACACCGAAACAGTACCGCGCCTGTATCGCCGCGTTCGTCCCCAAGGGAAGTATCAGTGGTCATTAGATCTTCTTGAGGAGGCAAAGCGGCAAGGGATGAGAACCAAGACAGGTATCATGCTTGGCCTTGGAGAAACTCCGGAGGAGATTTTTCAAACGATGAAGGATCTTGTTGCCGTACGCGTCGACATTCTTACGCTTGGTCAGTACCTGCAACCAACGAAGAATCATCTTCCCGTAGACCGCTTCGTACATCCAGATGAATTCGCGTATTACAAAAAGGTGGGGTTGGAGCTTGGGTTCAACTACGTTGAGTCAGGTCCGCTCGTGCGTAGCTCTTATCACGCTGAACGACACGTATGATCACCGTCACTGTCCTCGGGAGCGGCACGTCTACCGGCGTACCTACCGTGGCC
>JBBRES010000176.1:0-4682 GCA_038202665.1 Kapaibacterium sp. (SeqCode)
GTCTACTTTGGCAAGCTCATCGTCAACATCGTCCAGTCTGTGCTTTCCAATCTCCTTGCCGCCCTCCTGTTCCTTTTCTTTATGTCTCGCGTCACCGTTGGCAATCCAACGCTCCTCCTTCTGTGCGTAGTTGCCGGTAGCATTGGTCTTGCGTCTACGCTCACCATTGTGAGTGCCATCGTTGCCAAGGCCGGTTCGAAGAGCGCACTTCTCCCAATCCTTTCGTTCCCTGTGTTGTTGCCGCTTATCATGCCTGGTACAGATGTGATGCTCTCTGCGTTTGCAGGACTTGCTGTGGCAGAGGTGGCGGGGAGTTTAGGGCTGATGGTATCGTACACTGGAATCGTGATCGTCGTGTCGTGGTTCGTGTTCGAATACATCTGGTGCGAATGAAGGCGCTGTTCATGCTTGCACTAGCGATGCTCGTTGGGTGTTCATCGCTCGATATGGGTCCGCGCTACAACACCACCATTCCAACTGTGCATCGAGCCACCATTGGTTTTATCGGAGATGTACAAACAACAGGCTTCCCCGAAACGTGGAGAGAGAACAACGACTCGTTGCGACGACCGTTGTTGCGTGGCCTTGCCATGGATGATCCAGATGCGTTGGTGTTACTGGGCGATATGGTATGGGCTGGTTCTACCATTTCGTATTGGCGCTACTTCGACACCGTGATGTATCCCATTCGCAAGCGCAATATTCCGATGTTTCCGTTGCTTGGAAATCACGAATACATTGGTGTAGAAGAAGCGATGTTGGCGCGCATACGACAGCGTTTTCCACACATGACAGATGAACCATACGTGCGGGTGATAGACAGTGTGGCCATTGTGTTTTTGAACACGAATTTTCAAGAGATCGGACTCGAAGCCACAAAGCGTCAGCTTGCATGGTTCCGTTCAGAGATTCCCTCTCTGGACGATAGTGCCGCCATCAAAGCCATTGTTGTGTGCGGACATCATCCGCCCTTCACCAATAGTTCACTCGTAGAGGACGACCCCATTCTTAAACGCTACTTCGCATCTACGTTTCTGAGGGCCGGAAAAACACTGATATGGTTTAGCGGACATTGTCATTCGTACGAACACTTCTCTGCGTACGGAAAACATTGGATCACGAGCGGCGGTGGTGGAGGTCCACGTCAGTCACTACGTCTTGGCTCAAACAGACGTCATCGTGATTTATACACCGGACCATCGATCAGACCTCTTAACTTCTGCCTTGTACAACGCAACGGAACAGATCTTACTGTTACTGTTCGTGCACTCGACCCGCTCGCAAAACGCATGGAGACCATGGACTACTTCACCATTTCGAATTCACGATTCATACCCGTCGCTCCAACGGTAGAGCCATGAAAACACTGTACTCACTCTTGACGGTACTCTTCTGCGCGATATCCATTCGCGCGGTTGCACAACCGTCAGACACTTTGAACTTCGAGCACTATGTGTTCACCACGCATCCGTTGGACGCAGGCGATGGTGCGTTCTCCATTGGGGCCGCACTTACTATTCTGCCACAGCCACTCACGGAATATCCAACACCTGCACCAATGTTAGATATGCGTTGGCGGTTCGGGCTTCCACTCCAGTTATCCGTTTACGGTCGGGCCGGTTCGAACATCGCCACCACGCTTGCGAACATGGGTTTGCTTTGGTCGTTTACGTTCGGTCGTGGAAGTTTCGGATTTGGAGCAAGTGAATTGTACATGTATGGAAACATCACGTATGTGGATGGATTTAACACTGTTCAGCATCGTTGGTCTACGTACCCAATGGTGGCTGCAAGCTGGAGTTTCCCCGCGTTTACGGTCAGCGGACGATTCGAATTGGAATACATGACGTCGCAAGTACGAACCATCGCAGACCAGACCGTGAACACCGCGCAAGATCAACTGAACGGCGGATCGCTCACACTCGCTATCGAACAACCGTTTTGGAAGAACACGCACGTGTCTATGGGCGTTACGCTCAACTACTCACGCAACCCGTATCAAGCATGGTTCTTGTTCAATACGTTTCGAGATAAAATGTTTTATCCCGAGCTCTTCGTGGGATTCATGCTATGAAGATCCTCTTCCTTTTCCTTGCCGCCATTGCACTTGTCATGAATGCCTGCGTGTCGGAACTCGATCCGGTAATCTATCCTGAGATCGATTACGCGGCTATCACTTCTACCACAGCGCCACTCACTATTGAGCAACGCGCGCAGATGAATGGCATCTACATTCTGCAGGAAGGTCGCAACGCCTTTGGTGACACCGTAGCTGTTCGATGGGACGGAGAGGCAATGTCGATCTACACCATAAAGAGCGTTTCGTTCTTCTATGTCCGCGGTGGGATGCGCACAGACTCTGCTCGCTTTGTTGGCTATTGGCGCGCTGTGCAGGGTCCGGAAACCGGACAAGTATCGCTCAGCATTCTTGCATCGGAAGGTGGCAAGGATCTGGCTGCGGGCAAGGGCAATGGGGTTGGTCTGATACTTCGAGGAGAGGTTACCTCGCCTGGTTCTCTACGTCCTACGACGGTGGTGCTCACAAAGATCAAGGCACTTGCGAATAAGTCGCGAGGGTTTGAGATAATTGGACATCGTGGTGGTGGACGTAACTCTGACCGACTTGGAAAGTCGGAGAACAGCATCGAGCTCATGCTCTTTGCAAGTCAGCTTGGTGCCACGGCCTGCGAGATAGACATCTATGGCACAAGCGATGGCATACCGGTAGTGTTTCACGATCCAACATTCACACCGCGAACGGTGCGAGGCGCATACTTGGTTGGCGACATATCAAACTATTCACTGAAGCAGATCAGAGGGTTTGTACGACTCGTGAACGGAGAGCCGGTGCCAACGTTGGAAGATGCGCTGATGGACGTTGTCGATAAGTCGTCGATACGGACAATCTGGTTAGACAACAAGGATCCGAGTGTCGTAGACGAGGTTCTTGCCATCCACAAACGTGTGATGGACCATGCAGCTACGAAACGTCGATCCATTCGCATACTCTTCGGTATACCAACCGTCGAACTCTACGACGCCTATATGAAGAGTCCGCTCAAAGGCACCGCGCCTGTGTTGTGCGAGTTAGATCTTGCCTCTGTGCGAGCATCGAACGCAGCCGTGTGGGCACCACGATTTACAAACGGACTTCAAGCAGACGTGGTTGATCTCATGCACAAGGAAGGTCGCGATGTGTACTGCTGGACGATGGACGATCCGGCATTCATCTTGCGGTTCCTAACAGAGGGCGACTTCGATGGATTTTGCACGAACTACCCAACGCTTCTCGCTGCCTTGTTCTATACGCGCAAGGAATTGAAATGAAGCGTACTCTACTCGTGCTGGCCCTCTTCATCATTTCGAATGTTGCTGCTACGTCTGCAGATGACACAACCGCCGTCGTTCAACAGGTGCAGCAAACTGCACTTGAGATATCACTATCGGGTGGACCGCAGCGAACGTACTTTCGAGATGTGACTACGCCGCTTACAGAACAACGTCAGTTCTGGGGCTGGTCTGCCACTGGAAAAATCATGTGGCATCCAGATCACATTCTGAGCGTTGGCGTATTAACAGGATATGCACTGTTCTCTACGGAGAACTTTACCAAGGATGATATTCCTCTGCTGAACGAGCCGTTCAAGCTAACACTCGAGGCCGTGCCACTCCAACTGGCGCTTTCCATGCAGTCTGGCGGATTCGAAATCAATGTCGGTCTTGGCGGCTACTTCCTCTCGTCTACTGTTACTGGTGGCAATGCCGTTCGGCAGGCCAACACGATCTTCGAGATTGGTGTATCGACGCAAGCATCCTACATGCTGTCGCTTGGCGACACGTTCTCGATTGGACCCGAGATCAACGTGCAGTTGATGAGCAATCGAGGCATCTTAGCCGTAACACCGAGTCTACGAGCGAAGTGGGAGTTCGTTCGCTATTAAGCGTGCTGCAATCGTTCCACTACTCATCACGCCAGGAAGACCTGCTCCGGGATGTGTGCCAGCGCCAACAAAGTAGAGTCCTTCTACATCTTCACTCTTGTTATGCGGACGGAACCACGCGCTTTGCGTCAGCAACGGCTCGACGCTAAAGGCGCTACCAAGATGACTGTTCAATGTTGTGTCGAAGTGTCGAGGATCTATATATGTTTCGCTCACAATGTGCTTGGACAGATCGGGCATGTAGCGTTCTTCCAAATACTTCACAATCGCATCTCGATACAGTGGTGCTTGCACACTCCAATCAACATCACCTTCTAAGTGCGGGACGGGAGAAAGTACATACCACGAATCACATCCATCAGGAGCGAGCGACGGATCTGTGGCGGACGGACGATGCAAGTACAGCGAGAAGTCTTCTGCGAGATGATGTTTTTTGAAGATATCTGTGATCAGCTCTTTGTACCGAGGTCCCATCAGAATCTCGTGATGTGCGAGGTCTGGATACTTCTTGTTCGTTCCAAAGTAGAGCACGAACAACGACATGGAATACTTCTTCCGCAGTAGTGCGCGGTCTGTGTTCTTCTTGCGCCACTTCGACGGCACCATCGTCATGTAGGCACGTGCAACATCTGCATTGCACACAATAGCATCGGCGTGTTTCACCTCGCCGCCCTTTAGCCTTACACCCGAAGCCCTTCCACCATCGACAAGTATTTCGGCAACGTCTGCATTCAGCGAAAT
>JBBRES010000177.1:0-4664 GCA_038202665.1 Kapaibacterium sp. (SeqCode)
GAACAAGCGCTTTGAGTACTCACTCAATGCAGGTGCAACATGGACGCTGATCGAGAATTTCTCTGGCGACATCAAGTACTACGTATGGTCTAAAGTGCCAAACGAAGCAACGACAACTGCTTTGATTCGCATTACCGATGATAACGGTATATCAGGTGTGAGCGGACTGTTCACGATCGATGTTGTTGACGCTGGTGGTTCGATTGATGGACTGGTCCTTTCAGGCCTTGATATCAATCGTAACATCGCTGTTGGTGGTACAATTGGAATTTCATGGACGTTCACACCAGACATTGGTACGAGCGTCGAGGTGGAATATTCACTTGATGCATCGGGTGTTTGGTATCACATCGCAACGTTGCCTGTTACTGAATCACCATTCACGTCGTGGACAACTCCAAACGACGGACCGCACAACCCAGCCTTCATTCGTGTACGCAGTACGCGTGGCATGGTTCGTGTATCAAGCCCGTTCACGATTGGCTCGCCAACGAGTGTTAGCGATGCGCAGGCGGCAGCCGGATACAATGTGTCCAGCTATCCAAATCCTGCCTTCAACAACGCACAGATCGCATTTGCGATCCCTGTAGCAACAGATGTCCTCCTTACAATCGTCGACGCCCGTGGTGTTGAAGTTGGAACAACTGTCCAACAACGATATGAGGCTGGCTCGTACTCGATTCCGGTGAACACCACCAGTCTCGCAGCCGGGATGTACGCTTATACCCTTCAAGCCGGACCTACACGGTTGGTTGGTACGCTGATCATCACGAAATAGCATTCCGACGTTCAAGAGAACATCTCATCACATGCCCAGTTCACTCATGAACTGGGCATGTGCTATTTTAGGCCAATGCAACGCCTTCCTTCCCCAGTTGGAGTAATCTCGACATGATCGGCTTTGGATACGATGTACATCGATTGGCTGAAGGTGAGTCGCTCGTACTTGGCGGCGTAGAGATTCCGTCAACCTTCGGTACGGTTGCCCATAGCGACGGCGACGTGCTTCTTCACGCCTTGGTCGATGCGCTTCTCGGTGCTGCAGGGTTAGGAGATATTGGTGAACATTTTCCCGACACAGACCCGCGCTGGAGGGGTGAGCCGTCGTCGACGTTTGTACGACATGCGGTGCAGCTCGTGACGTCGGCAGGTCATCGAATTGTCAACGCAGATCTAACACTGATTCTGCAGGCGCCAAAGATTTTGCCATATAAATCTCATATGCGCGAGCATATCGCAACGCTCTGCAACCTTCCCATTGAACGCGTCTGTGTAAAGGCAACTACCGCCGAATCTATCGGACCGGTAGGAAGAGGCGAAGGCGTCGAAGCGTACTGTGTGGTGCAGCTCGATCCATGATCCGCTTCCTCTTAGTTGTTGTGCTGTTCGTTGCGCCTTGGTGCACGTCATTGCTATGGGCAGATGGTACGTATCCTATCGGTTACACAGTTCAGAAGAGATTCGATCGGAGCTTGGTCATTCCGTTGGATGGAGATTTGCGTCGAGTTTTGCTCATTCGGCAACGTCCGGTGTGGGACCCGCAAGCATGGGTGGTTTCTCTTGTTGTGGACGGCACTACGGTTGCCACCACAGCTCTGGATGGTGATGGCGTGTGTGCGGCCCAGCAGGTAGGCACATCCGTCGTCCTGCTCACCTCGCGCAAGGGCAACATCGAAGCACTCTTGTTGGATGATTCGTTGCGTTGCGTCGACCGGCACGTTGTTGATGTCCCACATCGCAACACAACTGATGTTGCGCAATCGATTGGCGTCGTGCGTGATGGTCGTATTGCATTTGTTGTGAACAGTTCGCTCGTCGTTTGTGACGTACAAGGAACCGCACTCACGGCCCGCGTTCTTGATCATGAGGTTCTTGCTGCTGCCGTGCTGACAAGCGCACCGTATAGCCTTGGCTACGTGCGACAGCAGGGCAGTGGGGCCTTTGTTGTTGTTCTTGACACTGCCCTTATCACGCGAGCCACCACGCCAGTTCCTGCGTCGGGAATGGTGCGAATGGAGTCTGTAGGAGCCTACCTAGCGGTCTGTTCTCCCATCGGTGATAATCTGAGTACGCAGATCACCGTGGTGGATCCGAGAACGAACCGCACCGAGTTTGCCACCGTCGACGTGCCGCCCTCCCTCCTTACCGTTTTTGTACGAGACAGTGTGTTAAGTGTAGCTGCTGTTCGATCGCTCACCAATCGATATGAACTTGTGGTGCAGCCGCTCTCGGCTATAGGGTCGTTAGACCTCGAGCCGCGAGGAACACCCATTCCAAACGATCTCCATGCACCCATTCGGTTGCAACGCAATGGGTCTACGCTGTACGTTGTGTTTGCGCGCGGTATCATGAGTGCACGCACGGATGGTCGAATGATATCGAGCGACGTTGTTCCGATTGGAATTGCGGGTGCACGATTATCGGTGCTGCCTGTGTTGGATGGAATTCTGATTCGCAGCATGCTGGGGTCCGTTGTTCTTCGCAAGGTGGAGCACCAAGCGTGGTTTGTCACTCGATTTGTAACCACCACGCGCGAATACCTTGTGCCCATCGTGCTGTCGTTAATCATCATGGTGTTGTTGGTGATGATTCGCAGACACCGACGTGTGCTTCGTGCCGCCATGGAGCTTCCGGGGTCAGGATTGGTTTTACAAGTAGACTCCACGGGTCGCCTTGTGCGTGTGAACGAGAAAGCCGCACAGTTGCTACGCATCACTTCAAACGTACCGATGCGGCGTATTGTGAGATCCTATATGCTCACGGATGCACTGCGGTCTCTGTTGGAATTCATCAACACCGCAGAAATGGCGCGGAGTTCCATGTCTGAGCGCATCTCGCTTGTTGATGCGGACATTCATCGCGACTATGTGTTCTCTGCTATTCCACTGCGGGGTTCATTAGGGCGGTATGGCGGCATGGTGATAACCGGTGTTGATATCACCGAAGCCCTAGAGCGACGTCGCCTTGTAAACTGGGCGCAACTCGCACACGATATGCAGACAAATTTGTCGACCATTAAACTCAACGCAGAACAGTTAGACGAGAGCAATGAGGTGAACAAGGAACGCCGCCGCCGCATCCTCTTTCAAGCAGGTGTTCTCATCCAAAGAGTTCGAGATCTGGTAAGTGTTGGACGCTCTGAAGAGATTAACAGAAATCCTGTGCATAGCGCTGAACTTTGTACGGAGATCAGACACGAATTCGATCCAGCTATGTTCCCACATGTTGCATTCTCGATGAAGCTCCGCGGGACTATGATGAACGTCGACCGATTGAAGATATCGCGAGCGGTTCGAAACTCTGTGGAGAATGCAATCAAGTCGCTTCGCGGACAGCGTGGCACGGTAGAGATTGCTACCTGGTTTGATCGCACGAACGTGTACATCCGCGTGAGCGATACTGGTGTAGGCATGGATGCCGATACACTCAAGAATATGATGAAGCCGTACTTCACAACGGCCCGCGACGGCTCTGGGACAGGGATAGGTACTATGATCATGCAACACGTAACGCATCTTCATGGCGGAACACTTCGCGTATCAAGCGAGCCGGGCGTAGGCACACAAGTGATCTTCCGAATTCCACATGGCATGGACGGTGCGCGTTTGCGAAACGTACAATTTGCCATGACGGTAGAAAGTGAGTCGGCCTTGTGATCGATCCCCTGACGGTGAGAGGGAAGCGCCTTGCTGCGCTCGACTACGGAAACGCGCGCATTGGAGTTGCCGTATGCGATGAGATGCACATTGTGGTATCCACTCGTCCTGTGATCAACAATGACGCGAATGTTTTGAAGGTGCTCAGCGATCGGTTTGCGATGGAACGTACCGACGTGGTGTTGGTTGGCGTGCCAAAACTCGTGCAAGAAGACGCAGAAACGGATATCATCAAGGAGATTCGCGTGTTCATCGAGCGCCTACGCGAAACCTTGTCGATTCCCGTCCTTGAGACGGATGAAGCGTTCTCGTCAAAGCGCGCCCGAGAAATGATGTTCTCCACAGGTATGAAAAAGAAACGTCGTCGGGAAAAGGGTACGAAGGATCAGCTGGCGGCCGCGATCATCTTGAAAGACTTTCTGTCCGAATTGGAAATGATGCCATGAGTATGCGAATTGTCCTGATGTTCGTCGGAATCCTTGCCGCCTTGCCCCTTTACTCCCAAGTTCCGAATGGACAGAGGGCACGCCTTGACTTGTTGGACTATGGCGATCGGTTCTATGGAGAAGCATACGTGTTGCCAACAACGCGACCTGATTCTGCAACCGTCGTGATTTTCTTTCGCATGGCGAACGATTTCATGACCTTCACGAAAGTCACGGATCGAAGTGACGTTGGTGGCAACTTCAAAGCAGACATGCGACTGAGCATTGAGGCGCGCGACAGTATGGGGGTGATACGGCAGCGTCTGCAGTGGAAGGAAACCGTGTATTGCAATAGCTTCGAGCAGACGAATAGTAAGAACGACTTTCACTTTGGCTGGGCTCGTATCGCGATCGCTCCTGGCTCGTTCACCGTAGGGTTGGAGATTATTTCTACGAAGGAGAGCGGACAGAAGAAGCTGCGTCTTCCAACGGTCACATTCGATCCGGACGCGACAAACCGCCAGCTCGCACCGCCATTGTTTGGACTGCCGGTAGATGGTCCGCAGGGAGACATCGTGCGTCC
>JBBRES010000178.1:0-4652 GCA_038202665.1 Kapaibacterium sp. (SeqCode)
AAACGACACATAGGTTCTTAGTTCAGGGAGACCTTCTCGGTGCACCATGTGGTGTAGACGCCGTCGAGCAGCAAGTTGAAGGCATCAGCTGCCTCGCGTGCTGAATCGAGTGCCGCTTCTTTCTGCTCGTCGGTCTTGCACAAACGCACGAGTGCTTCACGTGTAACCTTGCGGTGAATCTCGTCTGCGTGCTCATGCACGGCAAAGAATTCCAGCGCGTTCGGCGTATCCATGTCGTAGAACTTCTTCAAACCGGCGATCTTCGTTGTAGAGATCTCTGGAATCTGCGACTCATATGCATAGAGGGCGGCGAGGCCTTCGGAAGGGTTGTTGCGACGTGCAAGTTCCTTGAGGATGCGTACCGATGCACGGGTGTGCGACAGATACTTGCGGCTCAATACTTCTTCGCGTGTACAACCGAGTGCTTCCGCAAAACGCAACCAGAGTTCTGGGTGGTTCCCCGGGCCGTGCTCTTCTTCGATCAAGTTCTCAAGTAGCATCTGGCGGATCTCCATATCGTCGCAATTCGCATGGGTAGCGCTCACGTACGTTGGGAAGAAGTGTACCTGATGGTAATACTCTTTCGCGTATTCGCGAAGCATTTCAATCGAAAGTGTTCCCTCGTTCCACATCAAGTAGAACGGATGTTGCAGCATATGTCGCTCTGAAACGATGGCGTCGAGTTGCGCCAGAAACTGTTCTGTAGTCATGGTCGGGGCCCTACCAAAAAATGATGGGAGTTGGTTCTGTGTTCATGAGCAACAAAGATAGGAGTTTTCGTAATTTTGTGCCCTGATATGAGCACATGGAATAATCTACCCTGGGAACAGGGATCTGCCGAGGACGACGTCCTGACCGAATTGGCCATGCCAATACGGGTGATCCTGTTCAATGACGACTGGCACACTTTTGACGAAGTGATCTCCCAGATCGTCCGCGCGACCAATTGTAGCGCTGCCCACGCCCAAAAATGCACGCATGAAGTCCACTACGTGGGCAAAAGCATGGTTTTTGAAGGCCAAATGACAGATTGTTTACGGGTATCGTCGGTGCTAGAGGAAATCGCCCTACATACCCAGCTAGAATACTGAATCTTAAGGTATACTACTTCTCACTCGTCACTTCTCACTTCTCACTTTACTAGCTTCTCACTTCTCACTTGACTTCTCACTCGTCACTTCTCACTCGTCACTTTACTAGCTTCTCACTCGTCACTTCTCACTTCTCACTTGACTTCTCACTTCTCACTCGTCACTTGTCACTTTACTAGCTTCTCACTTTCCTCAGGGTCCCACCGGCTTCGTCGTATCGCTCGGAATCGGAACAGGCTGCGGCGGTGGCACTATAGTAGGTCCGCCAGGTACGGTAGGTAGCGTGCCCTTGAGTTTATCCATTTGCCCCTTGAGTAAGTCGTTCACGGTTGTACCCGGTGCCATGCCTGGAATAGTAACACCGGGCGCCGTCACCTGAAGCGCGTCCTTGTTGTTTTTAATCATTTGCTGCAATGGATCAAGTTCTTGCTCTTTGGCCTTCTTGGCGCGCTCTGCATCAAGATCGTTTAAGAGAAGCGAGTCCGATACTTCTGCTCCATTAAGCTTTGCAAGTGCGAATTCTAGACTTGGTCGAACTTCCTTTGCGTACTCAGTTCGAGGATACTTTTCTACGAGTAAGCCATAGTAATAGCGTGCGCTATCGGGTTGACTCAGATTCCGTTCGTGCATATATCCCAATGCATAGAGTGCCTTGGGCGCGAGCTCGTTCGTTGGGAAGTTGGTGACGATGGCCATGTATTGTCGCGTTGCATAAGCATAGTCTTTGATCGCACGAAAACTATTCGCGCTCCTATAAAGCTCCGATGCGTCGTCTGCTTGAAGATCGCCAACGTATCCAAGACTCGACTGGGCCTCCTTTCCGAAATCCGACTTCGGAAAGTCACGCGACAGTATCTCTAAGAGCGAGTCGGCTACTTCCGGTTGGCTCTCCCGAATGAGACGTGCCTGTGCATAGAGGTAGCGGCTGCGCGCCTGGTCGCCCGATACCGTGCTATCGAATGCCATTTTGAAGTAGTAGAGCGAGGAATCAGTATTGCCCATTTGCTCGTGCACACGACCAAGTGAGAATCGCGATGCAGACTTCATGATGGCAATCGTATCTCTCAGCGTCTCCCGTTCCATGATCACCTTGTCATAGCCCGATATCTTTCGATGTTCGTCTTCCCATTGCTTGATAAGGTTGAAGTACTTCGCTGCCACATCATACACCGGTGTCCGCACCACTTTTGCCTTCGCAAAGTATGTCAATGCTTCCGAGTACTGGCCTTGCTTATACAGCGTCATCCCCTTTTGAAATGCCTGGGCCATCAGTTCGGGTCTACCAACAAAGGCCGTGTCTGCCTTCTTCTCTTGCGCAATGATCGTTGGATCGTTCACGTTCTCTTTGCGCGCGCGGTCCATAGCCATGCGCTCTGCAACGATGAATGATGTCCATTCTGTGAAGTTGCGATTGTCTTCAAGTTCCTTGAAGATCATTTCTGCAACATCGAAGTGACCTAGATGAACATGGGCTGCGGCCGAGTAGAGCTTTGATTCAAATTGCGCCAATACATCCGGCGTATAGGAGAACACCTTGTCAAATGCCGCAATGGCTTGCGAGTCTGCACCTCTGCGGTAATAGATCGAGGCAACGTCCACCTGCCACCGTGCGCTTTGCTCATTGTCTTCGCACTGCGCCACCGCTTGCTTATACGGCTGCACGGCCTTTTCTAAATCTCCATTCTCAAGAGCGAGTTCCGCTTGTATTCGGTAGGACTGCGAGAGAATGTCGTAGCGGTCTTTGTACCACGCAACGTCCACGGTCTTCGACAACATTGTCAGACCTTGCGACATCTTGCGTTGAATGAGATAGTTTTTTGCCAAGAGCAAGTGAGCATCAGGCGATAGATCGCCTTCCGAGAATTGCTCAATCATCTCTACACATTTCACTTGCGATGGCACCCACTCGTTGCGGTAGAAGTAGGCCTTCGCCATGAGAAAGAGTGTACCCTCTACGTAGCGCGACTTTGGGTGATTGGCAAGGATCTTCGAGCCTTTGATGAGGATACTGTCAACTTTTACGTTAACAGGCTGAAGCTTGCTTCGCTCAATAATGAACTCACGCAAAAACGCAGGCGAGTTCGGCGCATTGGGATCCTTCTTTACTTCAAGTCCAACGATACTCGGGATAAGGACGCGTGGTTTGACGCGCTTGTTCTCGTCTTGATACGAAAACTCGTCTTCCACTTCGTTCATGATGCGTTGCATGTTGTAGTACGTATTGAAATACGTGGTCTGGTTGTCGTACCACGCACAATGCGTCAGCGACAATGCAATGACAAGAAAGAGGAAGATGGTGCGGAGGGATCTCAACGGTGTAGCCAGCGTTTCCGATTTGCGAGTTGATGTTCTGTGATTGACGCGTTGTCTGTGAGTGCAAACGTAACAGTCGGGACGCTCGTGATGGACGTGGTATAGATTCGACCGTCACATTGTGCCGTGATCCCTACCGCCGTGCCACCCTTTTCCGCAAGCATTCTGTCTACGTGCGCTGTTGAAGAAACACGTTTGTTGTTTACCGCAATGATCTCGTCGTCTATGCCGATACCCGCGAGTTGGGCAGGTCCACCGTCTTCGATAGCACGAACAACGATTCGTCCGTTCACCTCGGCGCATGTCCATCCGGCCATTACGTCGGACGGCACAGTAGCAAAGGTACGATTCTCTCCAAAGGTTATTGCGTTCGTCGAGGGGGGCTTCAACTCAAGTGTAAGGCCCATGGCGGCAAGGATTTCAGCATGTGGCAGCTCCTCTGTCCCATCGAGCCACGTTTGCAGCATCTCGCGTACTTGGACGCCTGTTGCTCTCTCGATAATCGCAATGCATTCCTGCTCCGTCATGCCTTTTGATGGATCTGTACGGTATTGCTCCCACATGGCGCGAAGTCCGTCGTCGAGTGACCGCTGAGCATCTGTGTGGTCGATAATGTACAGATCGAGCAATAAGAATATCACCCCACCTTTCAGGTAGTAGGAGGGGAAGCGATTACTAGCGTCGGGGCTCGGGGCGAAGTAGAGCTTGAGCCAGGCGAGGAGACTCGAGTCTTTCACCGACATTTGTGCGCGACCCGGAACACGAGCAAGCTTTCCGAAGTGATCTTTTGCAACGCCTTCGAGATAGGCCTTCTCGGTAGTGAATCCGCAACGATAGGCGAGCAGGTCGTCGTAGTACGACGTGAGTCCTTCTGCAAGCCAGAGCATCGAGGTATACCGCTCACGCGTGTAGTCAAACGGACCAAGCTCTACGGGGCGTATGCGCTTTACATTCCAGAGATGAAAGTATTCATGACATAAGAGCGACAACAAATCGATGGCCTTACTCTTATCGGTGAGCGTTTGCGGATCTGTACCATTGATGCTGGAACGGGCATGTTCCAGGCCGCCACCGTTGCCTGGGAAACAATGGAGTACGAAGACGTACCGGTCGTACGGCACACCGCCAAAGATCTTCGCCTCGGTGGTCACGATAGTTTTGAGTTGTTCGACAAGCCAATCTGCATCAACCTGGTAATTGGTGACCAAGGCAAGTTCGTGCTTGGCACCCTCTGCCTCGAACGTTCGC
>JBBRES010000179.1:0-4652 GCA_038202665.1 Kapaibacterium sp. (SeqCode)
TTCGGTTGGATTTGGGTATACTTTAATTAACTGATCCATATCCTCAGAAAGATCGATGAGTCTGGAAGCACGAGCACTGGATATTTTGTCGTGTCCCCTGCCACCGTGCCGCCATTCAATCCAAATGATACGTTGTTGAGCGTAACGATGGTATTCCCAGTGTTTTGGAATCGTACTGCAACCGGGGTTTCGGTGCAGGCGATAAAGGATGGCAATGCGTTGATAGACGTCGAAATGCTCGTCGTGTCTAGGCCCACCACATTTGCCGTGATACGGATGCGAGAGACGACTCGACCGTATGCAGGTGCGGCATCATGCGTGACGTCAATCCAAGCGTCGTGCCGACCAATATGTTGCGGAACGAAGCCAATTGCCCCACTCACTTCGTCGCCAATAGCAAGGCGCCGAGGTGTTAGTAGGGATGGTTCGATGTTGAATGCGGTGATGTCCTGTCCGCCCGTCGTTGCCATGTCTACTGTCAGAGCCTCGGTTCCACTAGCCGCATACAACCGGCAAACACTGTCCTTGCGCTCATCCAATTTGATTGTACCAAGATCGATGTCCTGTGTTACGATGATGGGAAGCGTCCCCTCTCCTACGAATTGCACCGTAACGGTATCATGGAATCGCCAATCCACGACGAGAGATGTAGTCGTAGACCAACTGCCAACTCCATTCGGATGGAACGACACGTCTGTTGACGCGACGCCTGCAGATGGAATGGTAATTATCCCTGTGAACCGTGATGCAAGAAGCTCGTCTGCTGAGAATTGCATGGTGTCTCCTAGCAGATCGACCGCACGTACAGTGCACAAAGCACTTCCCGTGTTTTGCAGTATCAAACTGCTATCATTCATCGTTCCGACGCGTCGTTTCTTCCAGTCGACGATCACATTCGCGACGCGTGGCCTCACTCCTCTACCGCGATACTGCACAACATTTCTCGCTTGTGGCGAAGCATGTACAGTATCGATTCGTGATGTGATTGTTTCTGTCGTAGGAGTAAAGCACACACTCATCCACAGTGTATCGCCTGGCACCAGTATGCGCGGCAGTCTCAGTCCAACAATGTTTGGTGTGTACTCCGGATAGGCGTTGTTGAGCGTAAGCGAGTCGATTTGGATATCGATGTTTCCATCGTTCACGATGGCCACAGACCTACACACAGTATCACCAATTCGCACGGCACCAAAGTCTACTGAGGTCGTTGTGAAGGAGGCAAGGATGGTCATCGACAAACGAACTTCTTTTTTTAAGCCGCACGGAAGGTCAATGAAGATCGTTCCATATGCAGGCTGCCGTGATCCATCGAACGTAAAGCAAACATCGAGAAGGATACTGTCTCCAGGTGCCAAGCGTACGGTATCGAGTGTTGGGTTTTTCATCGAATAGCGCTTGTCACCAACGATTCGGATAGAGGGAATCAGAAGCGCGGTTGTATCGGTATTCTTTACAACGAGCGTCGAGCATACTTGTCCGCTTCCACCCTGAAATTTTATCGTAGCAGGAACAGAAACCTTCGGAGCATGATACGCATAGAGCCATTCCTTGCCGTTCCCTTGGTCGTCCCATGCCTGGATCACCATTCGTGCATCCTTCCACGGATCGCTCACGGTAGCATCGAATTCTATACTTCCGGTGGTGTCTGTGGGGCCAATCAACTGCCACGTGTAGTTGGTCGTGCGATCACGCATCACATTCACTTCGTAGAGCTTCTTCGAGAATCCGGCTTCACTCACTGTATCTGCGATCATACCTTGCAGCTTGAAGCAATCATGCGATAAACGGAAGTTTGGAGGAGAAATGTCCTTTCGCCTACGAGGTTCGAAGGAAGCGCCAAACATATTCGCGTACGAGTCTACAAACGTTGTTGCATACATCACGCCAGAGAACGAGCCGCTGTCCACTTCGAGAACGTAAACACCGGCATTGAGCGAGAGTTGTGCCCAATGAAGATTGGTGCCCGGAACGGTTTGCGTGAGAATGTTTGGATCTAAAACTGAGACGAGCGTTCCGTTGATCTTAAATGTGCTAAGTCCTGACGCTTCACACAAAACATTCACAAAGTAGAAGAATGGTTGCGGTATTGGACCGCCAGATTGCAACTGCATCTTCGGGAATTGGAATAGTGCTCGCGTTGCAAAATATTGCACGGGTGGAACGATCACCATGGCAGGATCTGCATAGTTCGTTCCCGCGTAGAACTGCGAAACCATGAACTGCGCCACCATGGTTGGCTTGTCGCTTACCCATCGCGTTGGAAATCGGACGTCTCTGTACTCCACCCAGTCACCAGCGTTCGCAAGAACTTGCGTGCCTGTGCCAGCTGCAGAGGTGAAGGTGACAGTTGTGTTGTCCTTCGATGCAACGATGCGAATGTAATCACCCGACCGTATGCCACTTCCAAACGGAACGGTCGCGTGCTCCGAACCCCACAGCGAAGTGGGAGGCAGCATCTCTACTAAATGATCTTTCGAGAACCGCGAACCAAAACTTAGTGGAACACTCGAACGTGCATGACCGGAGAGGAAGGCAACGGGTCTGCTCGACGTAACAAGTGACCCCGTAAGATCACCCCTGCCCTTTCCCTCTTTGGCAGACTTGACCAAGAAACACTCTCCGCGCTGCAGTAGCACGCTAGACGTCTGTCCGGCAAGGACGCCACCCTCTGTTGTAGAACTTGGTGTGTACTGCACCATGGTGTTGTCCTCGATGGCCATCACCATGAACTCTGCTTGTCGTTGAGTAGTATCTACGAGTCGTTGAATGGGGCTTGACGTTGAGTCGCGAGGATAGAAGTCGTTGGCACGTGTGACGGCGCGGTACTCGGTGCCAAGGTGCTTCATCGGCAAAGCGATGTACGTGTCTGTGGATGCCGCAATGGTGTTGATCGCATACACCACCACTGGCACATCCGATGTTACAAAGACGCTCTGACGCATCGGTCGTTCACTCACATGCATCATCAGTTGAGGATCAAGCGTTTCTGTGTGGACAGTATTCGCAAGCACATTGCGAATATATCGAGAGCCGTTAGGAAGATCGATCGTCACCGTAGCGTTATAGTCAGAGGCGATAAAGATCTGTAGAACGAGACCATCAACAGGTGGCTCGATGACATTCGGAATAAAGACTTCGTTCTGCAAAAAACCTATAACGAACCTCGTGTCTTCGAACGACGATTGGTTTCGCCGAGGGAGGACACGTTCAACCTGAGCACAAACGTCGTATGCGCAGGAAACCGTCAGGATGTAGAGAAGGAGCAAAGACTTCATGCGCGCCTCAGAATGGCACAGACGATACATGATAACAAATTGTCGCTCAAATGGTTACGGGCGTGGTGGCTGGACGAACCGCGGACGATCTTCGCGCCAGACAAACCCTGGTAACCGGTGGTCCATCACATGGCCAGTTACGATACGTTCCGGGTGCTGTTCCCCATGAACACCCCCAAGCCAATACACGTCGTGCGGCTTCCCGTCTTGAAATTCCGCCTTGATCGTGTCAGACGTGAAACGGGTGAGACCCTCCGGGCGCTCGTCTTCGTAGCGATACGTGATACTCCGCGCTGAGCCCACAGCGGTAACACGTCGCAACGTGTCCGATTGAATGACAATTCTGATGTGGTCGCCACTTATCTGATCATATCGATCCGGATACGTGGTATCGGTTCTACTGACGAGCATTGCATGCTGGTCACCCTCAATCCCACTGACTTTTCTATCTGGTGCTGTCACACGAATGGAATCGGCAACAAGCATGGTGGAATCGTTCCATACTACTGGCTGCTCGAATAACTGAATCAGCCCGGTTCGTTCGTTGTACTCCATTCTCGCCGCACGTCCAGCAAGGTGTTTGCCCGCCAGCTCTACGTTTTGTCGAGCCGTGAAGATTGTTGTGTCCCCTCGTTGTTGTTCGAGAGTGTCGGCAGATACCTGTAAGCTATCACTCTCAAGCTGCCACGAGGAGGCATGTCCGTGAACACGCATGAAGTTCCTGCCTTTGTCATAGAAGGCCGTATCCCCTATCAAACAAGCGGTCTTGGCTCGGTTCCACACCACCACGGAATGGAGGGCAGTGCTGATTTTTGTATCCCGTTCGTAGATCAAGGTGTCGGCTCGGATGGACATGCTATCATCCGCCACCCGCACTGAATCCCGAAAGATTGCCGTGTGCATCTTCGTTGAATAGGTGCCGCTGCGTGAAGTAATCGTGGTGGCCGAATCCACAACGCGGAGGCCACCCAATGCGGTTGCGAGGTTCGTTGCCCCGTCATAGGTCATGATCGGGGCCTTCATAACCATGGAGCCTTGTGTCACGATAACGTTCCCAAAGAGCTCTACACGGTTGACGTCTAGGTGATGAACGGCGCGTTGGCAAGTCACAACAACGTTTCCCTGCACAAATCGGACCCGACCCATGAACTCGCGTGTCGAGCCGTCACTCATCTTGTTGCCAAGAAGACTGTCGGCATTTGTGAGGATTATAGGCTGTTGTGGACCATTTTCCTCCTGACCAATGGTTGGGAGGACGGAAAGGAAAAAGATCAGAAGCGCAAAGAAAAGCGTCATATCGACAAATCTACGGTCCACAAGGGCTATTTTCGTGAACATCATCATTCGTAAGTCAACGTGTACGATATCGGACTCCTC
>JBBRES010000180.1:0-4644 GCA_038202665.1 Kapaibacterium sp. (SeqCode)
TTTCGATGGCGTATCGATCAGACGGGAACTCTGATCCCGCAAGAATGATTTTGAACCGCGCAGACGTTGGTCGATAGAAGGAGACCATCATCAAGTGAAGATTCACGGTGAGCGAATTCATGGCCACCACTTCGCACGACTTTGCGCCTACGAGTGCCGCCAATTGGTCGGTCACAATGCGATGGTAGGAGAACCAAGGATTCTGAGCCGCAAAATGTCCTTCGACTCCGTGCGTTCTCCAGTCGGCAAGTTCCACATCTACAAGTTCTTGGGTGCGGCGCGGCTGCAGACCCAAGGAATTGCCGCAGAAATACAGCACTTGCGTGCCATTCTTTTGTGGGAAATGAAACTGCTCTCGGAATGATCGAAGTGGATCTGAGGCATCGAGCGCATGGGCGCGCTCTTCGAACGAGGTAGAATGTTCACTATTCATGATGGCAAAGATCGTCATTCTTGTTTGCTCACGTGCTATTTTGACGCCGTATGATTCACCTACGACATCCCATGACACTACGATCCCTCTTTATCCTTGCCGCCATCACGCTGAGTTTGCTTGGCATTGGATGCTCGTCATATAACCATCTTTCCGCTCCGAAGACGATCTCTATGTATTGTCAGACGCCGCGTCAGGCATACATCAGGCAGGCGTCAGAGATCCTTGCACGCAATGGATACTCCATCGTTCAATCTGACACGGCAGCCGGTTTCATAGAGGCGATTGATACGGTAGACACGAAGCTCGTGCATTCCTACAAGTCGCTCACGCGAACCTGGCGCATCAACTACAGAAACGACTCGGTTATTGTCGACCTCTGGAGTGTGTCTACGCGCGAAGATGATTCCGACGTGAAGCAAACGTGGGGTGCGAAGCAGAACCCAGAACGAGTTACAGAATGGGTCAGGCCCATCATGACGTCGCTCGAAACGGCTTGCGGACTTGGCAACCCTCTCACGCCGCGTTAATCAAACAGGTTGTCGGGCACGTCGATCTCCATCAAGAGCATCGCCGTAGCTATCGTCTTTCCCTGTGCATCAAGCTTTAACGACACGGTGCCACCACCGCCAAGGGTTTCGTGCAGAACGAAATTCACTGCCCACAGATTGGGCATTTCGTACCGGTCTACAGGTCCAAGACAGATTCCCGTAAAGTGTTCCTTCACGCGCTCAGTCGTGAGTTGGTCACGAACGATAGGATACCATTCTTGTTTGTAAGCGATGACGCCGCAGTTCGCGGCGTCACCTTTGTCGCCACTACGGGCATGTGCGATCTTTGAGAGCGAAACTTTCATGGCTCGAAGATACCAAACAGCCCGCTGATACGTCGTTTGCCACGGAAATCGGTAATTTTGCCGTCCATTCTGACCTACGACTCCGAGGACCCCATGAATCGCATCATGTTCAAATCGAAGCTTCATCGCGCACGTATCACGCAGGCCGACCTCTATTACGAGGGTAGTTTGACCATCGACCAAGAACTGATGGACGCCGCTGATTTGATTGCTTATGAAAAAGTATCCGTTGTAAACATCAACAACGGTGAGCGTTTTGAGACCTACGTCATCCCTGGTGCAACGGGTAGCAGGGACATCTGCTTAAATGGAGCTGCGGCCCGCAAGGGCGCCGTAGGTGACGAGATCATTATCATCTCCTATACCTCGATGCCGGATGTCGAGGCTCGCTCCTACCAGCCAACAGTGGTTCTCGTTGATGCGAATAACGATCCTATCTCGATCTCCCATACGGTGGATGCCTACACACCGATGACGCAGCACTCGTAAGCATGACCAGTTATCGAGCACTCGCCGTGGTCATCCTGGCCGCCGGGCAAGGGAAGCGAATGGGAAATCCAGACCTCGCAAAAGTACTTGCACCGTTGCATGGTCGGCCCCTTCTTGGCTACGTTTTGGATCAAGCCCGCGCCTTACAGCCAGACACGATCGTGCCCATCATCGGGCACCAGCGCGAAGCCGTACGGGCCTATGTAGCAGTAGAATGTCCAGAAGCAAAGTGTGTTGAGCAAGTGGAGCAACTAGGCACAGGCCATGCCGTTCAGCAAACGAAGGCGCTGCTCGGAAGCTCGCGGTCCGACGTGATCATTCTGAGTGGCGACGTGCCTCTGTTGTCGTCAACTACACTGCAACAACTGCTGCAACAGCATCGCGAGCAGAGTGCTTCTTGCACCGTCCTCACGACCACCGTCGACAACCCAACAGGTTATGGTAGAATCATTCGCTCGGAGGATGGCTCACTTCTTCGCATCGTCGAACACAAAGACGCAACGCCTCTTGAACAGGCGATCCGAGAGATCAACTCTGGCGTTTATGTTGTGCGGTCAGAAGATCTCTATCCGGCGCTCGACCTTGTTCAGAATTCCAATGCACAAGGTGAGTACTACATAACAGACATTATCAACATTCTCCAAGGCAGGGGCGCAACGGTGATCGCCTATCACACGGACGATGCAATGGAAGTGCAAGGCATCAATACCGTTTCCGATCTCGAGCGCGCCTCTGAACTCTATGCTCAACGCAGTTGATCACATCGGCATTGCCGTCAAGAACATCGACGAATCGATGGACCTCTATCGGCGGATTTTCTCTATTGAGAGTTTCCACCAAGAAGTCGTCGAAGAGCAGGGCGTCAGTATCGCGTCGTTCGTCATAGACGGTGTGCGCATAGAGCTCACGGCACCCACTCGACCCGATTCACCGATCGCAGTGTTCCTCGAAAAGCGCGGAGAAGGTATTCATCATGTGGCGTTCCGTACAGATTCTATCGTAGCAGATCTTGAACGATTGCACGGAGACGGTATACGGTTGATCAATGCGCAGCCGCAACTCGGTGCGCACAACATGCAGATCGCCTTTCTCCATCCCAAGAGCACGGGCGGAGTTCTTATGGAACTCTGTAGTCCAGCATTAACAACTCAGCAATCACCATCGGAATAACAATGGCTGTCCTCACACTCGTTCGCCACGGTGAATCACAATGGAATCTCGAGAACCGCTTTACAGGATGGGTGGATGTAGATCTCACTCCAAAGGGCGAACTAGAAGCGCTGAATGCAGGGTCGGCGTTGGCTGATGTCCCCGCTGATGCCGTCTTCACCTCTGTTCTCACGCGCGCAATACGCACGGCGGATATTGCGCTCAAGGTTGCAGGGAAGCACGATCTTCCCACTAAGCGCGATCAAGCTCTCAATGAACGACACTACGGTGATCTTCAAGGTCTGAACAAAAAAGAAACAGCGGTCAAATTCGGCGATGCGCAGGTGCATCAATGGCGGCGGAGTTACGATATCGCTCCACCCAATGGCGAGTCGCTGAAAGACACACGCGAACGCGTCATGCCCTACTTCGAAGCAGAGATCGCACCACTCTTGCAGGCTGGAAAGAACGTGATCGTTTTCGCACATGGCAACTCGCTGCGAGCACTCATGATGAAGATCGAAGGCCTTTCACCCGAAGAGATCCTTTTGGTAGAGATCCCAACGGGCATACCAATTCAATATGAACTCGAATCGGACCTCAGCGTTCGTACTAAGAAAGTGCTTACACCTCATGGTGCGTAACACCCTTTTTGCAATCGCGCTTCTTGCAAGCACAACAATCATCTCTGCGCAGCAATCATCTCCCGTGCTACGTGCTATGCGTACCGAGCTCGACCGTTCGATGCGAGAGCTCAAGACCCAGTCCACGCCTCCCTACTTCCTTTCCTACTCCATTACAGAAGTTCGCTCGACCATGATGAGTGCTTCGTTCGGAGCGCTGGATATGGACCGGACGGATGCACGACGCGTGTTGGACATCGACCTTCGCGTAGGCAAGCACGAGTTGGACAATACTCGCAGTATTCGAGGTGTGGCATTTGAGTTCGGACGTGGAGCGCGTGGAATCACACTTCCACTGGATGACAATGAAGCCGCAATTCGCAATCTCTTATGGGGCGCAACAGACCGCACGTATAAAGCAAGTGTAGAGCGCCTTGGCAAGGTTACAACGAACCGCACCGTGAAGGTAACGGAGGAAGACACATCGGCAGATCTCTCGAGAGAGAAGCCCTACACCTACGTCGGCACCCCCATTCCGTTTTCATTTGATACGGTTGCATGGAAGGATCGCGTGCGCACGCTCTCGAAAATGTGCACCGGACATCCGGAGCTTTTTACCGGGAGAGTGACGTTTCAGGCCGATTACTTGATCAAGTATTTTGTGAATAGTGAAGGCAGCACGATTCAGACCTATGAGCCAATCGTCAAGATGTTCGTAATCGTGAAGTCTAAAGCCGACGATGGAATGAGTCTTCCGCTCTACAAGAGCTACAGTGCATTCACGCCCGACAGACTTCCAGATCGACCCACGATGGAGCGCGATGTGCGAGAGATGATCGACCTGTGTGTTCGCTTGAGCACTGCTCCACTCATGGAAACGTATACAGGCCCGGCTATCCTCTCAGGAAGATCCGCTGGAGTCTTCTTCCACGAGATTTTTGGTCATCGTGTTGAAGGTCACCGACAAAAGGATGCAAACTCTAGCCAAACGTTCAAGCCATTTCTGAACAAGAAAATCTTGCCGGACTTTATCGACGTTGTGTTCGACCCAACGTTGCGAACGCTAAACGGCGAAGACATTGTGGGATACTACG
>JBBRES010000181.1:0-4619 GCA_038202665.1 Kapaibacterium sp. (SeqCode)
TTAGGCCGGCACCCGAGCAGTACGGGTATCGCTTCGTGCGTACTGATCTCGAGGGGAGTCCGGAGATTCCTGCCCTTGTCGATCATGTGGTAGACATTGCACGTGGCACGACCATTGCGATTGGCGACGTGCGCGTGCACACTGTAGAACATGTCCTTGCCGCCTTAGTAGGAATGGGCGTAGACAACTGCCGAATCGAACTCACAGCAAATGAACCACCTGTTGGTGATGGCTCTGCGATGCCGTACGTCGAGATGATCCAGCGTGCTGGCATTCAAGTACAGGCCGCTGATCGCGAATACCTTGTTCTCGAGGCTCCGATACGATATGTGGACGAAGAGCGAGGAACAGAAATCGTAGCACTTCCCAACGACGACTATCGCGTGACGGTGCTTGTGGACTATAACAATCCCGCACTTGGAAGTCAGCACACAGGCTTGTTTGATCTGGAACGAGAATTCGTAACGGAATTCGCGTCAGCCCGCACGTTCTGCTTTTTACACGAAGTGGAAATGTTGCACGAGCAAGGACTCATCAAGGGTGGCAACCTGGATAATGCCATCGTCATCGTCGACAAAGAAATGTCGGATGACGAGCTTGCCGCCGTGCTTGCAAAACTTGGTGTGAGCGGCAATGCCGTTCTTGGTACCAACGGCATCCTCAATAACAACAAACTGCGATTCAAGAACGAACCAGCCCGACATAAGCTGTTGGATATGCTGGGAGACCTTGCATTGATTGGTGTGCCGTTGCAAGCGCAAGTGCTTGCGGCGCGACCCGGACATACTGCAAACATCGAGTTCGCTCGTAAGGTCCGTCAGTTGTACTTGCAAAAGAAGTCGGTGAAGAAAGTTCAACGACTCCCCATCGACACCACGGTATTCGATATTCAGCAGATATTGAAGATCATGCCGCATCGGTATCCGTTCTTGATGGTAGACCGCATTACGGAGTTCGACCAAGAGAACAAGCGAATCATTGGCTTTAAAAACATCACCTACAACGAGCCGTGTTTTACGGGACATTTTCCGGACCGCCCGATCTTTCCTGGTGTGCTGATTCTTGAAGCGATGGCTCAAACGGGCTGTATGCTCTTGTTGGCAAGTGGCGTAGAAGTTGAAAAGAAACTCGTGTTCTTTATGTCTATCAACAACGCCAAGTTCAGGAAGCCCGTTGTTCCCGGAGATAGACTCGTGATGGACTTGTCGCTCGTTCGATTCCGCATGAACACCGCGCAGCTCGTTGGAAAGGCATACGTGGGCGACACGCTCGTCGCAGAAGCAGAGCTTTCCGCCGCCGTGGTCGATAGGGAGGCTTCATGATCTCTGTTGAGACGCGTATTCATCCTACTGCCATTGTTTCTCCGCATGCACGCATCGCAGACGATGTCACGATTGGTGCATTCTCCTTGATTGAAGATGATGTTGAAATCGGAAGTGGCACGCACGTGATGTCGCATGTTGTAATCGCAAACGGTGCACGCATCGGCTGTGATGTACGCATCCATCCCGGTGCCGTGATTAGTACGGCACCACAAGACCTCAAGTACAAGGGCGAACCAACAAATGCTTTTGTTGGAGATCGCACGGTGGTTCGTGAGTGCGTGACCATCAATCGCGGCACATCGTACAGTAAACAAGCACGCGTAGGATCCGACTGTTTGCTCATGTCCTATAGTCATGTTGCCCATGATTGTGTTGTTGGTAATCATGTGATCCTTGCCAACTCAGTACAGCTTGGCGGTCACGTAGAGATTGGTGATTGGGCTATCATTGGCGGCCTCACGGGCATTCATCAATTCTGCCGTATTGGTGCGCATTGCATGATCGCAGCGGCAGTCATGATCGTAAAGGATGTTTCCCCCTTCGTGCTCGCTGGCAGAAATCCGTTGAATGTAGAAGGTCTTAATGCTGTGGGTCTCCGCAGACGCGGGTTTGATGCCGTCACAATCGCGGCGATCGACGAGTTCTACGATATCCTTCTTCGCTCTGGATTTAACGTTACAACGGGCCTTCGCCATTATGAATCCACGCACGACACGATTATCCCGGAAGTGCAGCAATGCATAGAATTTATTCGCTCCTCAAAGCGTGGCATTACTCTCTGATTGGACTCGCGGCAACGTCTGTCCTTACCGCTGAAACCGGCACTCCATTTCCAGCTCCCGTTGCTAACCCCCTTGAAGGGCGGATAGGTGTGATGGTGCAAGTGGACGATAAGCGCCTTCGATTAGATATCGGAGCATCACTGGATCTGAACGAGATCTGGAACGATAGTAGTCGGGGGAGACTACGTATTGGTGCCGACTTCTTCACGTTCACACGACTTCGCTCTGACGGCAACTTCAAGTTCCCTGTCGAGACAACAGACTTCTATTTTGGTTTGAACTCTACGTATGCCGTGCCTGACTCCACCTGGCAACTGAGACTGCGCGTAGCTCATATCTCTTCACACCTTGTGGATGGCTTCGCAAACGATTCAGGCGTCTTCGTTACACAGAAGCCCTACGTCTATAGCAGAGAGTTTGTTGAAGCACTCGTCGGATATTCCGTGGGTGCCTTCAGACCATACGCAGGATTCACGTATGCATGGTCGCGACTACCGCGTTCCACCGAGCCCATTGTGCCTCAGTGCGGCGTGGATGTAAACGTGCCGCTCGGCGGCGCGTTCCATTTTCGTGCGGGATACGATCTCAAGCTCTTCGGTGTTGATGGTGTCTATGCAGCGGAGAATGCTGCACAGGCAGGTGTGTGGATGGACATGTGGCACGGACGTGGTCTCATGCTCAGTATGTATGGCTACGACGGACGCAGCATGCATGGTCTGTTTATCGCACAACACGACACGTACTTCGGCATTGGCATGCAAGTGATCTACTGATCACTGCACCACGCATCGGAATTGCCACACATGTGATGCTGACGTTGCAACGATGGAGTAGATGCCTGGCGGAACAGATGGTATAGACACCCCAAGTCCGTTTTCATGTGGCACCGATCCATGTGCGCCTATCTCTGTTCGCCTGCCCACAACATCCATCAGAACCACTGCCACGGGCTCACCGCCGCGCAATGGCAACGTTACCATCGAGCCCGCCTGAACAGGATTCGGAGCAAGCCCTTCTGTTGTGACTTCTACGTCGGCAACCGAGGTTGCGTTTGCAATCGTACGTCTGCCATACGAAAAGCGCTTGGCAGCCGGCCCTTCGATTGCTTCACCATTGAGAAGAACCAATCGAGACACGCTACCAAGAGTAAACACGGGGACGGCCGAAGTAGCTTCATACCACGTGGCAGAAAGCGTTACTGTTCTGAACACATACGTGGTTGGCGTTGGACCCGGCACCTTGAGTGTATCTATCATCGTTTGTTGCGATGTGATACGACCAACGTTTACAAATGTGCTCGCACGAAGTTTTAACGTGCCATATCCATCGTAGATCAGATTGATCGAACCTGTTTCTTGTAGTGGCACCGGGCTGCCTGTTACGTTCGTTGTGGCGAGGTACGAGTCGGTGAACGGTGTGTTGAAGGCGATATCGGCTGGACGTGTATCGAATGGATTCGTCGCAGCAACGACAGTACTCACGTTGGGTGTCTCAAGGCCGTGCTGACGGAACACTGTTGGCGTGATCACATATGCTCTGAACGTTGTGTCTTCCACCACGGCAAGTTGTGCGTTTGGGAACAGCGAGCGTTGCTTTGTTGTGAACTCCGATGGTCCAATCACACGAATCGCCGTCGAGTCTGTGAGCATGTCAAGTGACGAGAAGTCCCACACCACGTCTGCGCCCCCAGGCCCCGCATTGAAATTCGTGGTGTCATAGGCAACCTTTACATATCGCAGCCCCACCGATGGCAACGTTGCCACACCGATAGATGGCTGAGCAAGACTGCACAATGTACCCCCTAACAATGTGAGGAGGGCAAAGGCGGTACGGCGGCAAGTTGCTCGGATCATACGGAGTGCTTTCATGAGGGACAATGATTCTGAGGCAAATCTAAGAGGAAGGGAGGTTTGTAGCACCTTCATTCCACCTTAGCAAAACCTTAGCAAATGACATACGATGCGTAGTTTGGCACTCGGAAGGAGCCAGCCATGACTGAAGAACTGCAACGACAACTCCGCGCAACGCGAGATCCGGTAAAGAAGGTCGAGATCAATCTTCAGGCCTGCCGCGACATCCAGTACACAGACCCCGAAGGGGCCATCGTTTATGCACGCGCCGCTCGAAGAGCCGCTCGCACAGCAAAGCTCGTAGATAAAGACATCCATGCCATGCGAATGGAAGGAATCTGTAGGTATATCCAATACCGGTACGACGAGGCCATCGCCCTACTGGCGCAAGCGCTCAAGCGTGCAGAGAAGTTGAAGGATCGATCTGTTGTTGCTCGCACACATCAAAACATTGGACTTTGTTTACGAGCACTAGGGAGCAGCTTCCAGGCGGTGAGATCGGTTTCGTAGGTCATGGGCGGGAGTCCTTGCTCAGGCGGGCATGCGGGGGACGGAGCCCAGCAGCTTCTGCGTGTAGGGATGTTGGGGATTGTGCAGGATTTTGCGAGTGGGGCCGGCCTCGACGAGGTGGCCTTTTTCAAGGATCGCCAGATCGTCGCAAA
>JBBRES010000182.1:0-4572 GCA_038202665.1 Kapaibacterium sp. (SeqCode)
GATCAACGTCATTCCGGCCACCACAAGACCAAGGATGAAGAGGTCGTTGGTTCTTCGCTCAATGGAGAGGACAAGGTCTGTTGGCCACACCACGTGTTCAACCTCAGGATAGGTAGACTTCATCGTGCGTGCGAGCATCAGCATGCGCTGGGTAGTGCAGAACTCTCGTTGCGGCGTAACGTTCAGCACATCGGGAACAGAAATAATCTCCTCTAACGCGGGGTCTTGAACATCAATGGCATGGAAAAACTCGTGCGCCGCACTACGTCCGCTCTTGTATGAGACACTCTGTATGGCCGGCATTTGCGAGAGGGCGCGTTTGATTATCAGCACCGTATCGAATCCACTGTTCTGGCGCATACTCACACGCAATTGCACGTTGCCAGCAATCGCATCTGTTTCTCTCAGCATTCCAAGGATCCAGGCCACGCCTACCACACACCAAAGACTGCCAATACAGGCGGTGGCAACCATGCGCGCGACAGCGCCCTTGCGACGAAGGAGCAAGCGCGACGCCGCCATTGTATGAAACCACATGCTCACGTTTTTCCACCTTTCCGTGCTGGTAACGCAACATTGCGCACGTCAGAAAACGCGCGAAGCATCATGGACCACGGGAAATGAATGTGCCTGCGCACGTAGGCAACGCACAACACTCCCACCACGGCAGTATTCACCACCAAGCCAAGTGCAATCCATTGCTCCCACCCCATCACTCCAACAAGGACGAGCGTTGCAATACTCAGTATCAGCCCAACAGCCGAGTACCGCACCACCACGGTACTGTGTCCCATGGCCGTGATCACACTAGCCATAAGTCCAAAGGGCATAAAGAGGGCGGCAAGGATGAGCACATTGAAGTGTCCCACGGCCGCTGCATACTTCTGTCCGAGCAACGGAACAATGAGTGAGCTTCCGCCAAATTCCAACACCACTAAAGCAACAACCACTGGTATGATCGTAAACGACATCGCCTTGGTGACGAGCTTCTGCAAATCTTCTTCACGATGCTGCGCATAGAGTCGCACCGATGCAGGATAGAGAAGAGTAAACACGGCATCAAACGCTTGTTCGAAGAATCGATAGAGGTTCTTTGCTGGATTGTACACGCCAACTGCTGCGGCACCAAAGTACGCTTGAATGACGAAGACGTCGAGCTGACGTGGTGTGCTGTTTAGTGCCGTTGCAAGAGCAAGTGGAATACCAAACCGAACATATTCCCATACACGAACCGTCCCCTCCCATCCAAAAATCATGTCTTTTCGCGTAATGAGAATCGATGCTATAGAGCTTGCCGCCATGCCCACGAAGTCGATGCGAATGATATCACCAAGCGTGTGCAACGAATCTGTCTGCAAGGCCCACACCGTCATCGATGTGCGAACACCAAACCACACAACATCCGTTACGAAGAGATCGCGCATCCGCATGTCGCGGTACAAGATCTTAAGGCAGAACATTCGAGGCGTACTCAATGCAACATAGAGCGGAAGCATTTGGGCGACTACCACGAAGCGCGGCTCATGGAAGGCAGACGAAAGAGGTTGCTGTAGGAGATAGATCAGCAGTGCTGCCATGCCAACAATCGTCACGTGAATCACCATGCCAAGGGAATTCACGCGCCGACGTTCTTCGGGTTGCACTCCGAATTGAATCACACCTTGCAGTGCCGAGCCGTCGCTCACAAGCATGATCCACGTATTCAATGCCACAAGGAGCGAGAACACGCCATACACATCGGGATTCAGTGCTTTGATCTGGAGGAGCTGCACAAGACCATAGCCAACGTAGAGCGCTTTGTCTCCGAGTGACCAGGATATCTTGCCGAGATGTTGCGAGAGCTTCATGAAGCAACAAAGCTACGCAGAGTCCACGTACAGGCTGGCCCTCGCTTCTGAAGAGCAATGCATTGTGCTAACAGTTTGCTTCCATACCGCGGGGAATACTCATAGTCGTCTATGCGCAGCAATGCATCATGCCAACTCAACTCTAGCTCCACGGCGCCGTGTTGAATCCACACCGCATTTTCGGCTCTGGTGATGGAAACATTTGGATGACAATGGAAGAGCACGTCAGATGGGTCACTCGACGCCCATTCGTCGGTGCCATAGATCGCATCATCCTCGAAAATAATGGTGCGTCGGTGTGGCATTCCATATCCACCGTGCTGACCTACCCACACCTTCTCGTCGTAGTTCACCGTATGCGCTCGGGCCTTGTCTCCAATCATCCAGAAGAGCCCCTCGCCACCATCCCTTGGCCATGCATTTTGCTCCATTGCGTTCGGCACAAGCGTGTTGTGCATGCGAGAAGATCTATAGAGATTTCGTTCTTCTGCGGAGCGTGTGTAGGATGGGATCCCTGGGTCTACGAAAATCTGAACGCCAAAGACCATGAGTGTGAGCGAGAGTTGGTCGTTGTGTGCGTGCCCGCCTTTCCCGTGCTGTCCTATGCCTCCACAACGTAACGCGCATCGATATGCCGCGCGTGTGTAAAACAGAAGCCCAAGGTCGAGACGCTGTACATGAGCGGACTCTGTTGCTGGTGAGACGTCGTGGGCACGATATGGTATGGGCTCGTTCCCGATGAGTTTCAATGCAAGTCCGTCGTCGTTATCGCCTATGAGTGGCCAGATCTCTTCTTCACACGTAAGCGTGTCGAGAACGTTAAGAATCTTCGCTCGACGTTGCATCCAATGGTCAGATGCACCGCCGCCCATTAGCTTCGTGGCTTGTTCGATAATGTCGGCTGTATGTCGGTGATAACATGTGCTCGCCTCAAAGCCAGAACCATCCTTCAGAAACTGCACATCAATCTCGCGTTCCAATGCCTGCATGGCAAAGGTGCGCCAGGTGGACGACTCTGGATGTCCGCTGAGATACGTACCAACGGCAAGTACTCCCAAGAGATTTGCCAAGTAGTGACTCGTGCGCATGCCACCCGCCCATTCAAGCGTTTCCATGAGGTACGTTGCATGGTCGACGAGCGAGGCACAAAGAACCGCCTCGAGATCGCTTGGCGCTTGGCCCTGCACAGCAAGCCAGTCCCACGCCACACAAAGATTGAAGACACGGATGCCCACATCGATTCCACTACACCACTGTATACCATAGAGTGGCGGGTTCTGAACAATGAAGTCCACAATCTGATTTCGAATCTCGCGTGCGCACTCGGTGCGCATCGCAACATCGAGTGATGCGGCGAGTGCCAGTTGCGGGAGTTGGTGGAGTCTGCCGAACTCCAAGGGTTGCTTGATCTCTGCTCCGGGAACAGGACCGTATTCTTCGTACCACAGGCCGCGTGGCCAACGGTGACCTGACGTTGGATCGTACGACCAGTCCAGTGAACGGTACTGCGCGTCAAGAAGTGGAGAACGAACGGGGCTTCCATCGTCAGACTGGAACACACCGCTGCCCAACACATTGAACTCGTGCTGCAGATAGGCGTGCGCGTACACGAGAATGCGCGACTGGTAGTCTTCACACCAGCTTGCCGATGGAAAAGGCATCAAGCCTGATCGTAGCGACCATCTTGCATCTTCTGCGTGATTCGTTGTACCTGTTGCCGCCCAAGCGCGCAACCGACGTCTGCGTGCTCGTTTCTTGAACACGTCGGTAACCTTTCCCACGAGGATCGGGAACGGAAGATTGAAGGCAATTCGGAGTCGCGTGCGAAGGTCCATCGGTGTGCAAATGTACGGACGGCCTATCTTCGTAGCTATGTGTGGAATTGTTGGCATCATAGACACGTCACGTTCGCTGGATGAACTGGCCAGAATTGGCGCAGACATGCTCGAGGTGACGTCGCATCGCGGACCCGATTATCGTGGCACGTGGAGCGCTCCGTCGGTCTTTCTCGGTCACAACCGATTGAGCATCATCGACCTTTCAAGCGCATCCAATCAGCCCATGACGCGGGCCGAGCATACGCTTACCTACAACGGCGAGATCTACAATTACATCGAGCTACGAGATGAACTTCGCGGCTACGGCTATTCCTTCAGCACCACGGGCGACGTAGAGGTGATCCTCGCTGCATACGATAAATGGGGCACCGACTGTGTTCGGCACTTCATCGGAATGTGGGCATTCGCTATCTGGGACGAAGGGAAACGACAGCTCTTTTGCTCGCGCGACCGATTCGGTATCAAGCCGTTTCACTACGCCGAACGCGAGGGTCAACTCTACTTCTGCAGTGAAATCAAGGGCGTAAAGCGGTCACCCCTCTACCACGGTGGCGTGAACGAGGCGCAAGTAGCACGAGGTTTGTATCTCGGCTTCATGCAGCATCACACCGAGACCTATTTCAACGACATCCACATTTTACCCGCTTCACATAACATGTTGTGGAGCGACGGTGCCGTACGCGTATGGCAGTACTACGATATCGAGACGGCATCGCAAGACAACGCATCGTTCGGCGTTCACACGGATGAGTTCCGCGCACTCTTTCTCGACTCAATCAAGCTCACAGCGCGGCGTGACGTACCATTGGGTGTATGCCTTAGTGGTGGTCTCGACAGCACAAGCATTGCCTGCGCATTGGCCAACCTTGGAAGTGAGCACGAGATTC
>JBBRES010000183.1:0-4521 GCA_038202665.1 Kapaibacterium sp. (SeqCode)
GGTCGGAACGCAATTGCGCGTATCGCAGCTAATTGAAAATGTTGGGGTAACACCATTAGACTACGTGGTAGTTAGTGGCCCAAGCCATGCCGAAGAAGTTGTGCGGCGTATGCCAACCACGGTAGTAGCAGCGTCTTCGAGCATCGAAGCCGCACAACGAATCCAAACGGTCCTTTCTACAGAGACGTTTCGCGTCTACACGTCTGGGGATGTCGTTGGAGTTGAGATATGTGGGGCGCTGAAAAACGTGATCGCGATTGCTGCTGGCATTGTAGACGGAATTGGTTTTGGAGACAACACCAAAGCCGCATTGATCACGCGTGGATTGGCAGAGATTGCACGATTGGGTGTTGCGTTAGGGGCGCATCAGCAGACGTTCTTCGGTCTTGCCGGATTGGGAGATTTATTCGTGACGTGTGCATCCGTCCACTCGCGAAACCGATACGTAGGAGAGCAGATCGGTAAAGGGAAGTCGCTGTCTTCGATACTCGACGGGATGAGCGCTGTCGCAGAGGGCGTGTCCACAACAAAGGCCGCGAGAGAGTTGGCCGCCTCCGTTGGCGTGGAGCTACCGATCGCCTCAAAAGTCTCGAGCATCATTTTTGATGGGGAAGACCCTAAAGATGCGATTCGCGAACTCATGTTGCGACCAATGAAGCACGAAGAATAGTCTGATCAGACATCTTCGCCACTGATCGATGTAATGCGCAACTCAGCAGCAGCCAGATACTCTCGACACTGTTTCGCAAGGGCCATGCCTTCCTCATACGAACGTAACTGCTCGTCGAGTGGCGCGTCACCTTGGTCGAGCAGTGCTGCAATCTCTTCAAGCCGTTTCAATTGCTGTTCAATACTTGCTTGTTCAGTCTTCTTTGCCATCGTTCATCTCCAAAATGTCTTGTTGAGTAGTTGATATGATTGATGCATTGGAAACATCGTGTACACGACGAATCGTGATTGAATCACCGATAGAGAGTTGTGCTGTAGCGTTCAGGATCTGTCCGTCACGTTCAATCATCGCGAATCCGCGACGTAACGGTGCAAGCGGATGGAGTGTTGCACAAAGAATCACAGCATGATCAATGCGTTGGCGCATGAGCTCGATGGCGTGACGCGTCGACGTTAGGTTCCGCTGTTCAAGGTCGTCTGTTCGTTGTACGTACACGAAAACTCGTTCGCGCAATCGCCGCGCTCGCGTGCCAAGCAGGAAGTCGTCAACGAGGTCGCGCAGATCAATCACTGTGTCTCGAATAACCTCTGTCATCCGATACGCATACTCTTGCACGACGCGCAAGAGATCAGAAACCGGAGTAGGCGTGGCCAGCATTGCTGCCGCGGTTGGAGTAGCTGCACGCATATCGGCAACAAAGTCTGCAATCGTGAAATCTGTTTCGTGGCCTACGGCACTTATCACTGGAATGGCAGACGCATAGATGGCATCTGCGACAACTTCTGTGTTGAATGCCCACAGATCTTCGATTGATCCGCCCCCGCGTCCAACGATGATCACTTCCGCCTTGCTTCCCTGCATCTCCTTGAGGGCACGAGCAACGTCTTCTGCGGCGCCGTCTCCTTGCACCATGGCTGGACGGAAGATGACCGTTGCGATGGGGAATCGAAGTCGAATGGTCGAGAGAATGTCTTGCACGGCCGCCCCAGTCTTGGAGGTGATCACGCCAATCACGTGTGGCAAGGCGGGAAGGCTACGTTTGCGCTCAATGGCGAAGTAGCCCTTTGTTTCGAGTTTGCGCTTCAGGGCCTCGAAGGCGAGGTGCAGGTCGCCCAGTCCAGCCGGCGTCATGGCCGTTACATCTATCTGATACCGTCCTTGCGGCGGATAGACAGAGAGTCGACCATGCACGACCACGCGCATGCCGTCCTCGGGCACGAAGCGAAGCGTGCGACTTTTCCACATTACTCCTGCAATCTGCGCATCATCGTCTTTGAGACTGAAATAGCGATGCCCAGATGAGTGCTGTTTGTAGTTAGATATCTCTCCGCTTACTGAAACGTCACCAATTCCTTCGGTCAGAAGGTGTCTGATCACGCCTGTAAGCTCAGAAACAGTAATAACGTTGTCATTCATAGACCGCAATATCGCTGAATGCCACCACAAGAGATAATCCGTGGTATGAGGGAACATACAGTACTTGTACTCGTCCCATGCATACGCATTTCTCTGAGCATCCGCAGACGCGGCCCAGCCGCTCGACTCATTTTCAGCACAACGCAACTAGCCGTCACCGTCGCAAGGACGACCGATGACAGCTCCGTGCAATGCTAACGTGTCAATGTTTTTGAAATTTCTTATCCATTCTGAAAAGATCATTTCATGAAGAATTTTACTAATGCTGTATACCGAGTGGCGTTCACCGCTATTTGTGTTGCACTCATGTTTGGAACGAACACCGCTTCGTTCTCGCAGACAGCGCCAGATCTCGGAACAGCTGCCACCTATGGCGCCTTTAGTGGTGCTGGCGCTATCGAGAATACTGGGATTACCACTGTTAACGGTGATATTGGAACGAATGCAGGAGCTTTCACAGGATTCCCACCTGGAATCTATACAGGTGCATACCATAACGCCGACGCAGCTTCGCTGAAAGCAAAAGACGACTTGGTACTTGGCTACAACTCCATGAATGATGCAATACATGCGATCATGTTCGACACAGCAATTGGCGCTACCATGGGAAATGGTCAAGTGCTCACGTCGAGAACGTACGGTCGTGAAGATCTCACCACCATCGAAGGTGACCTTACGTTTGATGCAAAGGGCAATCCTGACGCGATATTCATCATAAAAATCCGCGCAGCCCTCAATGTTGCAAAGAACACAAAGATCATCTTGGCAGGTGGCGCACGATCAAAGAATATCTACTGGGCCGTAGACGGTGCAGTAAGCGTTCTTGACAACTCCGTTTTCAAGGGAACGATCGTCGCCAACGGTGCAATCCACTTCTATGGCGGCTCAGAGCTTGATGGTCGCGCACTGTCAATTGTTGGTGCAGTTACCTTGGCATCGAACTACGTAACTGGTCTTCAAGTCGCTCCTCCTGGTAATAGCCTTACGATCGTCACACCGGCCGCTGGCGACAGCGTTAAGGGTGGCAAGCAAGGATATCAGATCAAGTGGACTGGCGTTGGGATTGACTATTCGAAAACCATTGAGTATTCGCTAGATAGCGGTACAACATGGAAGAATATTGCTGTGATCTCTACTTCGGACCTCACCTACCTTTGGAATGTGCCAGACACCGTGTCGACAAAGGCCCGTGTGCGTGTAACCGACGGCGCTTTCTTGCGCGGAACAAGCGGCATCTTCAAGATTACTGCCATGGACAAACTCACGATCACAAATCCGGCGCAGGGCGACAGTGTCATGGGCGGTACGGTTGCGTATCAGATCAAGTGGACCGGCTCCGGAATTGCTGCTTCGAAGACCATTGAGTATTCGCTTGACAGCGGTGCAACGTGGAAGTCAATTGCTGTGATCAGTTCTGCCCTCTTCGCCTACAGCTGGAACGTTCCAGATACAGTCTCTACAAAGGCTCGTATTCGTATCACCGATGCGAATTCGCTCCGTGGAATCAGCGGTGTTTTCAAGATCACGGCAATGAACAAAATTGTGATCGTTTCCCCGAAGTCAGGCGACAGTATCCAGGGCAATACGGCCAATTATCAGATCAAGTGGACAGGCTCCGGAATTGCTGCTTCGAAGACCATTGAGTATTCGCTCGACAGCGGTGCAACGTGGAAGACGATTGCTGTGATCAATTCAGCCCTCTTCGCCTATAGCTGGAAGGTACCTGATACGGTCTCGACAAAGGCTCGTATTCGCATTACTGATGCTAATACGCTTCGTGGCACTTCTGGCATATTCAAGATCACAGCTAGCGGAAAGATGACGATTCTGAATCCTGCTGCCGGTGAGAGCATCGTTGGTGGTACACTTGGGTATCAAGTGAAGTGGAGCGGTACGGCTATCGCAGCACTGAAGACTATTGAGTATTCGCTTGACAGCGGAGCAACATGGAAACCAGTAGCTGTAATCACCTCACCTCTGATGGTCTATTCTTGGAATGTGCCAGATACAGTCTCAACAAAGGCTCGCCTGCGCATCACAGACGGTAATGGTCTTCGCGCTGTAAGCGGCGTGTTTACTATTACAACAAGCAAGGTCCCTGGTACAATTCGCTTCGTCCGTCCATTTGCTGGAGAAATCCTCATTGGTGGAACGCAAGGGTATGCCATCATGTGGTCGGCAACTGGCCTTACACGCACAAAGACGCTTGAATACTCGCTTGATAGCGGACGCACATGGACTATCATCGTAACGATGTCCAACGATACAGTTGGCTATGCGTGGAATGTTCCAGACATGCCTACTACCACGGCTATGCTCCGTTTGACGGACTCCAGTGGAGCAACTGGTAAGAGTGCAGTCTTCACGATCAAGAGTTCTTCGTCGAACACGGGAAGCATCGTCATCCTGCACCCTGCAGCCGGCGAAGTTCTAGC
>JBBRES010000184.1:0-4450 GCA_038202665.1 Kapaibacterium sp. (SeqCode)
CGCGATCACGCGTGTGGCATACTGACGGACCAACGACAAGAAGTGGAGGTTGCACACCACCGTTGTACCGAACTATTTGTTGATACGCTCTAGGTACTTCATCACGGAATGCGACGTGGCCGGATCGAGCGAGGCAACGGGTTCATCTGCGAGCAGCAGCATAGGGTCTTGCATGAGGGCGCGTGCAATGGCAACACGTTGTTGCTGCCCACCACTCAAAGAATCGGCGCGCTGATCTGCTTTCTCACGGATGCCAACGATATCAAGACGCTGCAACGCTTTCTCGGAAAGCTGCGGCGAAAATTTTCCGAGCAAGGACTGAGCAGACGAGAGTTGTCCGAGCGCACCATAGAGTGTGTTCCGAAGAACACTATGTCGTTTGATCAAATTGAAGTGTTGAAAGATCATGCCAATCTTCCGACGGTGCATCCTGAGCGCATCGCCTTCGATATGCGTTACGTCTGTACCATTGAACGTAATCGTCCCCGATGTCGGCTCGAGCAATCTGTTGAGCGTGCGCATCAGTGTACTCTTTCCCGATCCACTGAGTCCGATCACGACAAGAAATTCACCCGGCTGCACAGTGAACGATACGTTCTTGAGGGCTTTGAATCCGTTCGGATATTCAAAGCACAGATTTTCTGCGGTGATCAGTGATGGCATGGGCGCAAATATACGTGCTATCCATGCTTACCGACGTGAGAGCTCCGTACTCACAACGCCGTAGAGGATCACGACAACAATGCCAATCGTTGTTGCCGAGGCCGCTGTTGGCAGTGTAGAGATAGCGTTCATCATCTGCGACAACGAGGGTACGGTGACTGAGCCCGCGGAAGGCGCAATGCCTGGCTGCCCCAACGCAACCATCATGATCACGGCCACCAACAACACTGCCAAACCCACCACGCTCCCATAGCGCATCAGTCCCCGAAGGAACCGTGAAGGGACGGCAAGGGCGGCAAGGGCGGCAAGGCGTTGCTGAACGCCGCGCGCGATCGACTCTGGTGCTGGTCGTAAGAGTGCGCGTTGCAAGGACGAGCGCAGCAGTCGTTCTCCGTCTTCGCGGTCGGGTTCGAAAGGGGTGTGGTTCATGGTGTTCTCTCCGAAAACATTTCCGGACAACGGTGCATCATTTCTGCGCGGAGCATTGCCCGCCCTCTATTCAGACGCGTCTTCACAGTACCGAGCGGCAATCCTGTGATCGCCACGATCTCGTCGTAACGTCGGTCCTGCACGTACAACAAATCCAAGACCACGGCATACAAGGGTGGAATTGCATCCATCGATTCTTGGAGAAGCATGTCAAGTTCGGCTGCCTCGAGACGGTCGAACATATCAGTATCTGTCCACACCACAAGACTTTCCTCATCGATCTCTGTAAGGTCTGGCTTGCGACGTTGTTGTTGTGCTGCATTCATCGCCGTGTTGTACACAATGCGATAGAACCATGTAGAGAACAATGCATCGCCTTTGAACGACGGCAGCGCCGTGAAGGCACGAATGAAGGCGTCCTGGACAACGTCTTCAGCGGCGTGGTGATCGCGAATGAATCTGGAGGCGAGCGACAAAGCCCTGGTGGCATACCGCTTCACAATCTGCGCATAGGCATCCGTCATCCCGTTGCGGATGAGCTGAATGGTTGTTGCGTCGGGATCGTTCTGCATGCGGCAACTTAGACAGATTGTTCCCTGCAGGGTTTCAGTGAAACCCTCGTTCGATAATTCTGTCGAAAGCCCTGAACCATCCATCACGAGGTACCCTATGTCTGTCCTTCTTCGCCTTGCACTCTTGATACTGATCACAACGTCAGCGTTTGCAGACTCCATCTCGGTGAGTCGAGAACTTCGGCTTGCCACCGAGCGCCTTGCCACCGAGCGCCTTGCCCTCGACTCTACCTATCAACAATTCGTTTTGGATTCGCTGAAGGCGGAAAACCAAACGAAGGTACACATGCAGGCAATGCGGGGGACCGACATGGAGCATCGCTACATTCCATATGTGGCACTCACGATTCCCATTCTGGCCATCCTTGGTTTGGTGATCATTTTTTGGCGGAGAGGCGAGTCGAACAGACAGATCCGACTTGCCATGATCGAAAAGGGCATGGATCCGTCGCACCTTGTAGAACGCGTTGGCGAGAATTCGAAGAAGTATGCCTCTCTGCGATTTGGTTTGCTCGCAACCGGCGCGGGGCTTGGATTGATCATTGGGAACATCCTTGTGAACGCCACATCTATGGGAATGGAATCTCCGGAGCCCATCATCCTTTCCTCCCTCCTTCTTTTTAGCGGTGCGGGTCTCGTGGTCTACCATTTGATCGCTCGGAAGTTGGAGCGGACGTCTTCGGATGCATGACGTATCTTTGTGGCCATGCCCACACTCATTATAGTTGCCATCGACGGTCCGGCCGGTGCCGGAAAGTCCACCACTGCACGTCGTGTTGCTGAACGCCTGGACTACATCTACATCGACACGGGCGCAATGTATCGCGCGGTGACGTTGGCGGCTGTGCAGGCGCATGCGGAGATCACGGACGAGTCTATCGGCAGTCTGTTGGGGCGTACGGATATTCGGTTGGCACACACAGACCAAGGTCAGCGCACATACGTCAACGGCCGTGATGTATCCCCAATGTTGCGCAATCCGGAGGTCACGAATCTTGTGAGTACAATCAGTGCCATGCCCGTTGTACGTCGCGCCATGGTGCGCATGCAACGTGAGATTGGAGAAAAAGGTGGAGTGGTGATGGACGGTCGCGACATTGGCACCGTGGTCTTTCCGGGTGCCGAGGTCAAGATCTACCTGATTGCCGATGTTGAAGAGCGCGTCCGACGACGGTTGTTGGAGGCACGGTTGCAAGGATTCGAGGTTGACGAGCACGACGTGCGACGTCAGATCATCGAGCGAGATAAGATCGACTCGGAACGAAGCGACAGTCCGCTAACCAAAGCAGACGGCGCCTCAGAGATCGATACAACATCACTCACGATCGATCAACAAGTGGATTCGATTTTGTTGCTTGTTCACGCATACAATGGTGCCACATGAAAGTGACCATCGATCAACACAGTGGATTTTGCTGGGGCGTTGTTCGCACCGTACAGATCGCTGAAGATCAACTCGCACAAGAGCGCACAGAGCGCAACGTGTATGTGCTGGGTCACATCATCCATAACCCAAAAGAAATCGAACGCTTGGAAGCCAAGGGTTTGAAAACAGTATCTGTAGACGATTTTGAATCGCTTGCTCATCGTGGAGCAAAGGTGATCATTCGTGCGCACGGCGAACCACCAAGTACGTATCGGAAGGCATGGGAGTGCGGCATCGAAATCGTCGACGCTACATGTCCGGTGGTTACGAAACTCCAAGAGCGCGTTCGCAAGTTCTACGACCAAAGGTATCAAGTGGTGGTCTTTGGAAAGAAAGACCACGCAGAGGTACTGGGTGTACGAGGCGTATGTAACGACGAATGCATCGTGATCAAGAACGTCGACGAAGCACTTGCCCAGATCGACCTAACGCGCAAGACGGTGTTGTTCTCGCAAACCACCATGGACCGACCCACGTTTCAGGCCATTCGTGATGCACTGCAGATACGGATCAAGGAGTTGATCGTCGACACGATGGAAGAGATCGCAACCGAGTTCCATGCGAAAGACACGATCTGCGGACAAGTATCCGGTCCTGAACACCTCCTCGCCGCCTATGCCGCCGCGAACGACGTCATCATCTTCGTTGCCGGTCGAGCCTCGTCGAATGGCAAGGTCCTCTACGACGTCGCCAAGGCCGCCAATCCCCGCACGTACTTTATCGAAGACATTTCCGAATTGAAGGATGAGTGGTTCGATGGCGTCGATAGCGTTGGGATCAGTGGCGCAACGAGCACACCGCAGTGGTTTATGGAGGAAGTGAGAAAAGTGATAAGTGACAAGTAACGAGTGACAAGTGACGAGTGACGAGTGATGTGTGACGAGTTAAGAGAGAAGTGTGAATTTTATAACCGAACTGTTCCTTTGGTAACTACTTCCTCAATAGGCTCGTTACGTCGTAACTCTTTGTAGTATCGCGGATTACGTATGTCACCGCACTTCCGTGTCCCGACGTCCATCGGGAACCCCTCGGAATTGAACGAACCACGAATCTGAATGACTCTTGGGTTGAGTACTCTCAAGAGTTTAATGTAGAATTTGCTTGACAAAATGTTTGGTGTACAATATGTTTGTGCATGACGTTCTTTCCCCACCTAGTATCGAGGGGTTGAAAATGGGTTGTGGTTGCAATTCTCGCCAAGTAGTACGCAGTTTGAACGATTATCTCTGTCAAGTCCCGACAGATCCGCGTGACTTGATTGCACTTGTTGGAATAGGTGGTGTTGCTGGTAAATGGTATCTGAGTTCAGATTATAACAAACCCGCTGGAAGCTCGGTTTGGATCAATACTCCAATCGCAT
>JBBRES010000185.1:0-4413 GCA_038202665.1 Kapaibacterium sp. (SeqCode)
TGCTGCGGAAGTACTCCAACGTAGTACAGCATGAAGAGGACTACTTCCATGAAGACGCGGAAGCCTTGATACGTCACAAAGAGTCGCGATGGTGCAGCGTGTAATGCGTACGGCGCCTTCCATGTTGCAATAATCACGACAAGAAATGGTGGTGCAACTGCTAACGCAACGCGTGGAGGAATCGAAGAGAAGTCCTCAAAAAAACCGTTCAATGCAAGTGCTGCAGTTAACGCAAGCCAACCAAGAACACCAAGGGGGATTGCGATCGAACCGCTCAGCGCGCGTTGCCATCGAAACAACTGAACAACGAGCACGCCAACGATGCCAAGGAAAATGAAGCTGGCAATGGGTGGGACTGGGTGCATGGGATTCTCCAAGGTCGGTTCAACGCTTGTGATGCGAACACTCGATGCTCACGCTTCGCTGCTGTCCGCCAAATTTGCGCTTTTTGCACGGAACACGATGCGCCGCATGTCAGGCATGTATGGCGGAAAGGTGGCGAGGTAATGTATTTTGCGCCATGAATCGATTAACCGTTCTCTGCTGCCTTGCCGCCTTCCTCCCTGCCACACTCATGGCGCAGTTCTCTGCTATAGGTGGTACTCGTGTAGACCGCGGGACCGACGTGGCCACCGATGCCGTAGGCAACGTGTATGTGGCGATGACCTTTCAAGGAACCATCGACTTCGACAAAGGTCCGGCCGAGAACATTCGCTTTAGTCTAGGCGACACTACAGATCCAAGGGCCGTGGATGTGGCCATCCTGAAATACTCGCCAGATCTAGTTCTTCAGTGGGTGGTGACGTTCGGGAGTCCGGGCGAGGACGTTGTGCATGCGATTCGCGTTGCACCCAATGGTGATGTGATTCTTGCCGGCGCGATTGGGGGCACAGTCTACGATCTCGACCCAAGTGACACCGTAACGTCTCTTTTTGGACACGTCGGACGTGATGCCTTTATAGCCCGATATTCCACAGATGGTCAATACCGATGGGCCTATTCGTTTGGCGATAACGAGACCGATCCTTTCGATGTACGAAAGCAAGAAGACGCATTCGACTGCGATGTAGACGCGAATGGTAACGTGTATGTGACGGGCAGTTTCAATGGCGAGATCGACCTCGATCCAACGTCAGATTCAGCGTCGTATGTGTTCGCATCCAACAACTCTTCGAAGGACGTATGGCTTGCATCATTCGGTGCCGACGGTACTTTCCGTTGGGCGAAGACGCTTGGCGGGATTGGAAGAGACGAGGGGCACGGTATTCGTGTGCACAACGGCGATGTGGTGATCGCGGGATGCTTTAGTAATGCAATCGATGTAGACTTCTCCGCAAACGTTCGCGAATGTGTATCGAACGGCGGCATGGATGCATTCATCGCGCGCTACGATAGCAACCTTGTTATTCGATGGACAACATCCTTCGGAGCAGCAGGGTATGATGATCAAGTTCGCGTGGGATGCTTGGACGTGTCAAGCACAGGCGAGGCATCTATCTCCGGTGAGTTTGGTGGGACGGTCGATCTTGACCGTGGCCCTGCGGTGGTGCGACTTACCAGCAAAGGCCAAGGCGATGTGTTCTATGTGCGATATGCGCCCGACAGTTCGATCGTTCGTTCGTTCAATGTAGGAGGTGCGGGATATGATCGTCCAAATCGCATTCGTGTTGATGACGAAGGTAGCGTGTACATAACGGGTGGATTTCAAACGGTAGCAGATTTTGATCCGGGCTCTGGCGTACTTTCTCTCCAAGCAGGCGGCGTGAATGGGGCGTTCAATGCGTTCGTTGCAAAGTACTCCAGCGAAGGTGAAGTGCGTTGGGCCACGGCGTTTGGTGCGGAACTGAGTGGCGATAGTACCATCACGGAAGGACGTGGCCTTGCCATAGATGACATCAACGGCGCGTGGGTGACAGGCACATTTCTGGATGCGATCGACATCGCTCCAGGCATTGGGAAATTCTTCTTGCGCAGCGCAGGCGCCGATGACGCTTTCCTCCTCCACTACGAGCCCAATGGCGGCTTGAATCTTGGACAGATGACGTCTGTTCGCATGGAGTCAAAGGACGAGTACGAAGTTCTTCAAAGCGCACTTCGTGGCGATCACGTATATGCGATCTACACCGTCGACGGGAGAAACGTCGATGCCACACTACAGCAGTTGCAGTGTGGCATCTATTACGTTGTTGTATATGCAGAGCATGGTGCACGCACCGTGCCGATTCTGATTCGTTAACGCTTGCTCTTCATTCCAAGCTCGCGAACATAAACAGCAAGGTCTGCATATTCCTGATCGGACACGGTCGCTTCCCATTCAGGCATATAGGTGTCTGGCCAATACTTCGACGGATGTTTCATCACATCTATGAGCGTTGTGTCTGCAACGTACTTCTTGCTAGCAAGCTGTAGGTCTGCGATCCCAAGACCACTTTCTCCGTGGCATCGCTGACATGAGAATTTGTAGTAGGCCTTCATCCCTGCAGAGGCGTTGGTTGCAATAGTGTACGCGGGCGGCGCCTGATTTGGTTTTGGAATGGCGGGCGTTGTGAGCAGATAGGCAAAGATCGAAGAGATAGCGTAGTCGCTCAACTGCGGCAAACGCACCATTGGAAACCGCATAGGTGTTCCATCCGGCTTGATGCCCGTGCGCATTGCAAGAACGAAGTCTGCTTCCTTCCAAGCTCCGATACCATGGCGTGTATCAGATGTAAGATTCGTTGTTGGTACAATGTGACCGTTGGCGTCGAGCATCTCGTTTCCACCTGCGTAGAACTCAAATGATTTCTCAGGATTGACCATGTCCATTTTCTTGAAATCTCCCGAGTGACATGTCCAACAATCCAGCAAGCCAACGGCGAGATACTTTCCGTAGGCCACTTTGTTCGTGGTATCAGGAACAGGAATGGGAGCGGATGGATAGTCAAGCGGTTTGAAAGCAACGTAGCAAAGGAACTTTGCCAAGAACGTTGGTTCACTTTCCTTGTTCACCACAGGCTGAGCGGCTACAATCGGATCGTCGCTGCGCAAGAAGGAGATGATGCTGGCCATGTCTTCGTCTGAAACGCGAGGGAATTTTGGCATCCAGGGTGGAACGAATTTCCCAGTCTTCGGGTGAATGCCAGTGCGAAGCAAGTATACGATCTCACTATTCGACCAATTGCCAATACCGTGCTCTTTGTCCTGCGTGATGTTCTTGGAATAGGCCGTTCCAAATTCTACCGGCAGGTCGAGAAGCTTAGTGCCCGTGAGCTGACGTGTGATTGGATCTGTATGGCAATGCACACAGAGCATCATTGCGAGATTTCTTCCGTGGGCTACGCGTTCCGGCGAAGAGATCACCTTGAACTCCACTACATGTGGTTCAAATGTTGGAATGCCTCGAATTGCAACGTAGGCGGCAAAGCCCCCGGCCGCGGCAATAATCACGAGGAGCACGATAGCCACCCATTTCATGAGTCGTTTCATAGATAACCCCAAACAAATAGTAAAACCCCACTTCGTGGCAAATGTAAGAAGTGACCATGAACCAGAAGCCCGTTAAATTGCATGCCTCTCTATGGTCAATCGCGCCCTTATACTACTCCTCCTTGCCATTGCCGTGCAGCAAACGCTGCAGGCAAACGATTCCACGTACGTAGATACAATGCGCGCTCACGCTCCTGAGGTGGTAGTACGCGACAATGCCTTCCTGCAGGCCGACGTGTCGTCCGCACAAGCGTCTACGTCGCTCGATGCACACTTCCTTCGCAGCATTGCACCCCTGCAGGCCTCCGATGCGCTTTCCTACGTGCCGGGCCTTGCCATCCGCAGCTATGGTGGCGTGGGCGGCATGAAGACCTTGTCGATGCGTGGAGGGTCGGCAGCCCAGTCGCTCGTGCTCATCAATGGCGTGCGGCTGAGTAGCGCGCAGAACGGACAGTTTGATGTGAGCGCCATACCGATGGCCATGGTCGATCACATCGATGTCGTGCGTGGTGGAGCATCGGCATTGTATGGTGCGAATGCGATGACGGGCGTTGTGAACATGTCGCTCTCGATGCCTGCACTCGCAACGCTCGGCGGACTTGCTTCTGTGGGTTCTTTTGAGGAGCACCACGTAAGTGCACATGGCTCTGCTCCAACGTCCGTTGGTACGATTGGTGCCTCGATCGATGTACTCACCTCAAGCGGCGCCTTCCCGTACTACTTGAACGTAGATGGTGTGCCGTACGATGTGAACAGAGAGAACAGTGATGTTCGGTCGATTAACGGGATGATCCACTACCAGCCCACGGAACGATGGACGGTGTTCGCGCTTGCGCGTAGTGCTGCGCGTGGCGTACCAGGGGCAGTCGTGCAAGGAAATACGACGAATGCTCGTGCGCGCATGTCGGACGCCGATATAATCGGAGCGGACGATCGGGATGATCGAAG
>JBBRES010000186.1:0-4329 GCA_038202665.1 Kapaibacterium sp. (SeqCode)
GGTACACTAGCGTAACTGCTCGGTAGTGGTGCGACACATCGCAAACCGCACTAGGTAACATGGAAGAATTCTATTCACTAGAATGGAAGGATGGGAATGACCCTTCGGCGGGTGCATTCGCTCCAAAGGACTTTAAGGGCGGACACGAATTGCTCAGAGATTTACACGGTATTAGTAGGTTGCCTTTTGATTACGCCTTCGTCAAACTATCTGTTGGCAAAAGCGGACTTATTGAACGTGATGACGTAGCAGACTTGAGAGAAGTATGGTTGAATTACGAACCTAACAATCTTGCTTCGCCACCAATGTCCGAGAGGATGTAGTCTCTCGTTGAAGTCAATCTTACAGGATACGAGCAAGTTGATTGGATCGACTTCACGGTAAGAACTGTGAACGAAGAAAGACCATACTCGATACTTCGGTTCAATAAGGCGCTGGATGTTTCGGATATGCAGAAAACGATGTTTGTTCAAGGCACAGACCACTTCGTTAAACTAGAACCCTGTAAACATCTTTATCGTCCACTCGCCACTGCCTTCTACACACAACAAGCTGCCTGTTCATTTTTTATCTACCCATACGATTGGAATGATTGATCACCTCCTCTCCAACTCTCCTCCCTTCAGCCTTCCCCAATAACAGTAAAGCCGCAAACCTTTGGTGTCAAAGATCTGCGGCTACTGCTGGTGCTCCCTCGGGGACTCGAACCCCGGGCCCTCTGATTAAGAGTCAGATGCTCTAACCAGCTGAGCTAAGGAAGCGAGGCAACTTACGGAATTTTTAAAAAATGGCAAACCTCCCGTACCTTCGCACCATGAAAACATTACTCGTCCTTGTGGTACTCGTTTCGTGCTGCACCGTAGCCTACGCTGGCTATCCGTACTACAGTGTGTCAGGCATCAAGTTTAAATGCCAAGAGAAACTGAAGCTGGTAGAGCCGTCGAATGGCTGGCCAACGTATTATTGGAAGCGGAACGTGGGGTCGCGGTACGACGAAGTGAAGGTGTCTGTGGTCGACCTCCAGGGCAAGCACAAGGGTGATGCAGCGGTACACGCGGCTGCCGATGCCATCTGGCCAGGGACGAAGAAGGCAGGTACTCCGGTCAAGAAAGTGTATCAGGGCGGGTTCGTCATGATTCACACGTTCACCTCCAAACTGCCCGCCGCGCGTATTTTGGTGGTGGAAACCACTACATCGGGCGGACTCACCCGCTACTTCGTGGCCGTTGTTAATCCAGGAATCGAGGCAGGAAGAGCAGAGAAGATGCTGGTGACGATGCACGTGACAAGTACGCAGTAACACACATTCAATCGCACACAAAAAAACGGGACACATTGCTGTGTCCCGTTTTTTTTTTTAATCGTCGTTCAATTTCTTCGAGCATCGTCCAGGGTTAGTGCTGGAACATCTTTGTGATGAAGCCACCATACTGAGCGAACGAGCCAGCAAACACCAACGAGATGATGGCCATAAGCTTGATGAGGATGTTGAGCGACGGACCCGAAGTATCCTTGAACGGATCTCCAACGGTGTCGCCTACAACAGCAGCCTTATGCGTGTCTGATCCCTTGCCGCCTAGCTTCCCTGTCTCGATATACTTCTTTGCATTGTCCCATGCACCACCAGAGTTGGCCATCGAAATTGCCAACATCACACCAACAACAAGTGCACCAATGAGCAAGCCCGCCAGCATGTGAACACCAAAGAGGAATCCAACAATCAGTGGCGTGAGAATGACGAGCAGTCCGGGCGCAATCATTTCGCGAATGGATGCCTGCGTGGAAATGTCGACGCACTTTGCATAGTCTGGACGTCCTGTTCCTTCCATGATACCAGGAATGGTGCGGAACTGGCGACGTACTTCTTCAATCATATCAAAGGCCGCCTTGCCAACACTCTTCATGGTCATTGCAGAGAAGGCGAATGGCAATGCACCACCTACCAGCAAACCTGCCAACACTTGTGGCGAGAGCAAGTCGATAACCGTGAACGATGGATCTACACTGCGCGCTCGCGTGATGAACGCACTCGTGAGTGCCAACGATGTGAGCGCCGCAGAACCAATGGCAAAGCCCTTTCCGATAGCAGCCGTGGTGTTGCCCGCTGCGTCGAGTGCATCCGTGCGCTTGCGAATGTCTGCACCCATGTGAGCCATTTCTGCAATGCCACCGGCGTTGTCGGACACCGGACCGTATGCATCAATCGTAAGACCAACAGCAATGGTACCCAACATGCCGATTGCTGTTAACGCAATACCATACATGCCCGCAAACGAATATCCGAGCACAACAGAGAGGGCAATCAACAACATCGGAATCACTGCCGAGTTATAGCCAAGGGCCAAACCGTAGATGATGTTCGTTGCAGCACCGGTCTTCGATGCATCTGCAACTTGTTGTACGGGCGAGTAACGATGCGACGTGAAGAACTCTGTAATCAAACCAATGGCCAGACCTGCAATGAGGCCAGACGCCAAGGCAATGAAGACACCCATGTTTGTATACATCTCTGCACCCATCATAAAGGTGGCAGGGATCATGCTCATCGTTACAGGATAGAGTGCGGCAAGCATGAGAAGGGTAGATATGATGAGAGCGGCCTTCAACGACCCTTCCACCTTCTCCTCCGTTTTTGGACGGACAAAGAAAATAGAAACGATAGAAGCCACAATGCCAACACCATTCACAAGCATAGGGAAGAGGAGGGCGGAAAGGCGGGTCTCTTCTGGTAGGGCTGCAAAGGAAACAGCACCAATCACAAGCGCAGCACAGGTAGACTCAGCAACAGAACCAAAGAGGTCTGCCCCCATGCCTGCAATGTCGCCCACGTTGTCGCCCACGTTGTCTGCAATCACCGCCGGATTGCGCGGATCGTCCTCAGGAATTCCTGCCTCTACCTTTCCAACAAGGTCTGCTCCTACGTCGGCAGCCTTGGTGTAAATACCACCACCAACGCGACCGAACAACGCGACCGCCGAACCGCCCAGACCGAAGCCAGAGAGGATTTCCATTTGCACGTGCGCCTCAACACCAGGGATGAGCGTGCCAATGCCGAGCCATACGAGTGCAAGACCGATTACGGCAAGTCCCGTAAGACCAAAGCCCATCACGATGCCGGATTGGAAGGCAACCTGGAAGGCCTTGTCGAGTGACTGACGTGCAGCCGACGCCGTGCGCACATTGCCTTTCGTGGCGATCTTCATGCCAATGAAACCTGCAAGAACGGAGATGCCTGCGCCAATAAGGAAGGCTCCCGCTGTGTACCATCCCTCTGCTACCGTAAAGCCAATGATGATGGCGAAGATCACCATGAAGAGACTGAGTACTCGGTACTCGCGACTCAAGAAGGCCATTGCACCTTCGGCAATAGCAGTGGAGATCTCCTTGAGACGTGTAACCTCTTCGGCCGATGCGGCTCCGTCTTCGATCTTCACGCCCATCACGCGCGAACGATAGAAAACAGCCACGATCAGCGAGAGAACGCCGAGAGCAAGAATGGTGAGGATCATACAGCAGTCCGTAAGTGTGACATTGGAGTGTAACGCGATGTATTTGGACGGGAGACCGAAGAGGTGCTACTTTTGTAGCTCACTCGGAACGATGGACTCTTAGCTCAGCTGGTTAGAGCGTTACGTTGACATCGTAAAGGTCGCTGGTTCGAATCCAGTAGGGTCCACATCGAACGTCCCCATTCGTCCCCCCGTAACAAGGGGCAAAGATACAGGGACGAGAGGAAACAGGAAAGAAAAAGGGCGCACGTTTGTGCGCCCTTTTTTGTTTTTCGGATGATTGAAAGGCGGGTTATGCCTTGGATTGCATTTCTGCGATCGTGAGTGACTTCGGACGAACGATGGGCGACATCATCATGCGGTTCACGAGCATCTGTGCACAAAGGCCCATGGCGCGCGATACACCGAACATCACTGTGTAGAAGTCGAACTCCGTCATACCATAGGCATAGAGCAGTGAACCAGAGGCTGCATCTACGTTTGGCCATGGATTCTTTGCCTTGCCCTGCTCCTTGAGGATGCCCGGCACGATGTTGTAGATCATCTGTACGATCTTCACATTGTCGTCGTTGATGTTGTGCTTCTCTGCGAACTCATAGAAGGCCGTAAAGCGAGGATCGGTAACGCGAAGAACGGCGTGACCGTATCCCGGAATAACCTGTCCGCCATTCAAGCGGTTCCATGCATACTCACGCAATTGCTCTTCCGTAGGCACGCCACCGAATTGCTTTTCGAGGTCGATGATAAAGCGCAAACATTCTTGATTTGCAAGACCGTGGAGTGGACCCGCCAAGCCGCACATCGCAGCCGATACGCTGTA
>JBBRES010000187.1:0-4327 GCA_038202665.1 Kapaibacterium sp. (SeqCode)
CTTCGCCGGACCCGGAGGCACTACTTCGCCAGATGGTTGGGTGGACACGCCGGTTGGTACCTGGCGACCCGACCTTCGCAAATGGGAGGATCGCATCACACTCGCAACAAACGTCCGCCTGTGAGAGCTCCGCTTCTGCAACTCACAGAGGCGGGCTTGTACTGTCCGCGTGGCGATTTCTACATAGACCCGCTCAAAACCGTGCCTCGCGCAGTTATCACGCACGGACATAGCGATCACGCACGTCCCGGCATGGGCGCCTATCTCTGCCATCACGATTCCATTCCGGTTCTGCAACATCGGTTTCGTGGACGTGGATTGTTCGACGGTCTTTCCTATGGTGAACGTCGGGTTGTGAATGGCGTCACACTGTCGCTACATCCAGCCGGACATATCATTGGCTCTGCACAAATCCGCATCGAAGTCGACGACGACGTGTGGGTTGTCTCTGGCGATTATAAACGACAACCCGATCCACTCGCGCCGTTGTTCGAACCACTTCGTTGCAACGTCTTCATCACAGAGAGCACGTTCGGCTTGCCCATCTTTCAATGGCCAAGTGTCGAAGAAATAATGAAGAAGATGCACGCATGGTGGCAAGGCAACATTGAACGCAACGTTGTCAGCATGATCCAAGCCTACCCACTGGGCAAAGCACAACGTCTCCTGTTTCTCCTCGACCAATCGATCGGTCCAGTGTTTCTTCACGCAAGCGTGGCCGATATGTACATGGCCCTACGAGCGAGCGGTATCAATCTTCCCGATGCAGAGATCCTCACGCCTGCCACAACACCTGAGCAGCTCCGCTCCGCAATGGTGATCACACCCGGGATTGCAAACTCGCTGAACATTGGCCCCTCGGAAATTGCAATGGCCTCTGGATGGATGGCCGTGCGGTCGATGCGGCAACGCAGCAGTTCGGGCATTGGATTCGTCATGAGCGACCATATAGACTGGCCCGATCTTCATCGCACGATCGAAGAAACAGAAGCAGAAACGGTCTACGTTACACACGGATACGAAGACGACGTTGTGCGATACCTGCATGAGCAAGGCCGTGATGCACGTCCACTCGCCCACCTTTCTGTTGCTCGACGCTAATACTTCTATGCAACGCTTCATCATCCTCCTTGCCGCCCTTGAACGATCTCGTCACCCTTCCGATGTTGTCAAGGCCGTGCAGTTGTATGCGAATGCTGTGCACGACGAAGAGCTGGCAGCCGCGCGCACGCTTCTCACGCAAGGTGCGAGTAAGCGCGTGGTGAAGTCTGCCGAGTTGCGCGCGTGGACGTGCGACGCAAGTGGTTTACATGAACAGTGGATTGATCGGTGCTTGGCAGACGTAGGCAACATTTCCGAAACATGCGCCCTACTTCTTCCGGCAGCGCTGCATCACGACCCTCCAACGCTTGTCTCCATTGTGCAGATGTGTGCAGCCAAACGCATGCAGAGCGATGAGCGCATGATGTGGGTACAGCAGGCATGGCAGCGAATGCATCCAGAGGAACGACGCGTGATGCATCAGATTATCACGGGATCGTTTCGTGCAATTCTCGACGTCGTGGTCTTCGACCTTTCGTTCCAAAACATGCCGCTTCCTGTTTCGCTGCGACGTCCACTACCACTGCCTACAGAGCTCGTTGCACTCGGCTCAATTCACGACCATGTCGTTGAATGGTTAGTGGAAGGAAGCAGGGTGGAAGTTGTGATAAGCGATGAACGTGTGGTGTTATGGAGCGCCGACTTTGCAATTGTTCACAACGACGAAATCATCGATAAACTCAAGCCTTGTGTTCATGCAAGCACCGAGATGATGCTAGATGCAATGATCATAGAACGTCATGGCAGGCACCAGCTCATGGCACTCGATCTGCTGCGCTACGATGGTCAAGACATGCGCAACGTGCCCTATGCAGACCGTCGTCAACTCCTTGCCACCCTACCTGGCGTGCAGATTGTGCAAGAGCTTGCATGCGATGCGTGGACGGATGTGGCAGACTACCTTGCACGTGCGCGCGACCATGGATACGGTGGCGTCGTGGTTTCGCAGCGAGAAGCGTGGTACGATGACGATGGTGCCATCTATGCGCAACATGTTGCGCCGTTTTCAATCACGGCCGTGCTCACCTATGTGCAGTTCCTACAGGAAAACCGTAAGCCCGCACCGCTCATCCAATGCACGTTCAGTGTGTGGAAAGGCACCGAACTCGTACCATTGTGCAAGATCGATGAAACGATTCGAGATGATGTTGCAACAGATATTGAGACGTGGGCGCGGAAGAATATCGTCGACCGATTTGGACCGATACGTCAGGTAGAGGCAGATCGCGTGTTTGAAATTAGTTGCACGCACATCGACCATGCACCACGCAAGAAAAGCACGTTGCAATTGCGCAACGCGCATGTGATTGGAGAACGAACAGATGTGCGACTCGATCAGATATCAACCGTGGAAAGTATCGAACGTCAGCTCTGACGCAGCGCCTGATCCAAGTCGGCAATAATGTCGCGCACATCTTCCAGTCCAACACTTACACGCACAAGTCCGGGCGTAATCCCCACAGCAAGCCGCGCCTCTTCGGTAAGCTTCGAATGTGTCGATGAACTCGGATGGGTGACGATAGTTCGTGTATCACCAATGTTCGCAGAGATAGACGCCATGCGAAGCGCATTCATAAAACGCTTCCCTGCCTCCACGCCACCCTTCACCGTAAACGCTACCAAGCCGCCGCCCGCCTTCATTTGCTGCATGGCAATAACGTGGGCAGGGTGGGAAGGAAGTCCGGGATACTTCACAACGTCAACGTTCGCATGTGTCTCGAGAACGCGAGCCACCTCGAGTGCATTCGCACAATGTCTGTCCATGCGCACAGGCAGAGTCTCGAGACTCTTCGAAAGAAGCCATGCATTGAACGGCGACATTGATGGACCGGTGTTGCGACAGAAGAGATAGATCTCGCGTATCAGATCTGCGCGTCCGAGGACGATCCCACCAAGAACACGACCTTGTCCATCGATCCACTTTGTGGCGGAGTGCGTGATAAGGTGGGCGCCATATTTCATCGGTTGTTGCAAATACGGCGTTGCAAAACAATTGTCAACGTTCAACAACACACCGGCTGCATTCGCTAACGCACCAAGTGCTTCAAGACTCACAACATCAAGTCCGGGATTCGACGGCGTCTCCACCAAGATCATTTTCGTATTGGTTTGTAACGCAGATTCAAACGTCGAGATGTCGCTCATCTCTGCATAGGTATGCGTGATTCCCCATCGTGGCAGATATTGCGTGAGAAGCGCATGGGTAGAGCCGAACACGGCTCTTGCTGCTACGATATGATCACCACTCTTGAGCAGTCCCATGATTGATGCGAAGATGGCGGCCATTCCGGTTGCCGTTGCATAGCCGGCCTCGGTGCCCTCGAGTGCGCACATCTTATCGATGAATTCGGTGGTATTGGGATTCGAAAATCGCGAGTAGATGTTGCCCTCTGCTTCTTCTGCAAACAGCGCTCGCATGTGTTCTGCATCGTCGAAGACGAAGCTTGACGTCAGAAAGAGCGGAACACTATGCTCGTTGTGCTGTGAACGCTCGGCCTGAATACGAATGCCGGTGGTGTCTGGCTGCTGATCCGTCATGCTACTGCCTTTACTCGGTCTGCAATGACCACGTCGTTCACCACGAGCGTGTAGGTAATCGTAGCAAAAGCCTCGAGCGTCTTCGCAACAGAGCAATACTTCCCAAGAGAGAGGTCGATGGCGTGACGGGCCTTATCCGGTTCGATCGACCCGCTCAACGTATACGTCACGTTGATCTGCGTCCACACCGAATGATCATCTACCGACGTGCGATCTCCATCGACGTCGATCACCATTGTGTCGATCTTCTGTCGCTTCTTCTGCAACACCATCACCAGATCTATGCCACTACATCCGCCGAGGGCGGCAAGAAGCATTTGCATGGGTCGGATGCCAAGGTTTAGTCCTCCAACGTCTGCCGATCCATCGATCTCGATGGAAACATCGTCGGGTGTGCGCGCGCGAAAGTGCGTGGCGTTATTGAGTCGTTCAAGGGTGATTCGCATAGTGCGAATCTATCACAATGCTTTCACTTCCGACACAAGTGATGAAAGTGAGGTCTTTGCATCGCCAAACAGCATTGATGTGTTCGGACGGTAGAAGAGTTCATTATCGATGCCCGCATAGCCGGCCTTCATGGAGCGCTTCATGACGATCACTTGCTTTGAAAGCTCCACGTCAAGCACGGGCATTCCATAGATGGGCGACTGCGGATCGGTCTTCGCGGCCGGATTCACCACGTCGTTCG
>JBBRES010000188.1:0-4290 GCA_038202665.1 Kapaibacterium sp. (SeqCode)
GGTTCCATTGGCCACAGCTCGATCTGGAATCTGACCGCTTGCATTCCATGCCGACGTGAAGCGCATCGCCGAGGCAGTCATGGAAAGCTTTTCCGTGAGCGGTGTATAGGATCGCGCAATCAGATTCATACGCTTGAAATTCTGCGGCGCATCAAAGTATCCTTGCATTGCCGTGTATTCCCCGCCACCATACAACCTAGTTGTACCAATGGTTGTGTGGGCAAGACCGAGCCCACGCGCAAGACCAAACAAGCCACCTTCCACTTTCACGATGTTGTTCGCAAGCGTGTCAGCCGTGTGGAGAGTGACGGCGCCGGCCGTGGTGAGATCACCATATTGAGCGGCATACGGACCCTTGATTACCTCGATGCGCTCAACAAGTTCAGGTATCACAAAGTGTAAATCGGCATAGCCTTGACCGTGACCGTGAGAGACCATGTTGACAGGAGTCCCGTCTACACTGATGTTCACATCTGTACCGTGATCTGCATCAAAGCCGCGCAGAAACAGTTGTTCCGCCTTGCCGCCTCCCGCATGCTGTGCAAGTACAAGACCCGGTACAATGCGCAGTAGATCTTGCGTTGAGCCGTGCGGAAGCAATTGGAGTTCACGCGCGTGGAAGGTTTCATCGGTGGCCGCAGTGACAACGCGACTCGCCTCGATCACTACTGCTTTCGCGGCAACAACACTTGTGTCTTGCGATCGCATGAGCTGCACCGTGCATAGCACGGCCACAAACAGTGCCACACACCAACGTTTCATCGACGCTCTCCGCGTACGCTCTGAACCAAGGCGAGTGCTTGTTGCGCAGTCTTGTTCTTGGGTCGCGTGGACAGTTCTAACTGTGCATGACGTAGTGCTTCATCGAGTTTATAGTGGTGCTTGGCATAGATCACTGCGCGCTCTGCGTCATTCTTATGTCCTGCTGATTCGTCCTCATCAAGCATGACTTCGATGCGTGCGAGGAGATCCATCTCTTCTGCCTTGCTTCCTTGTTCGGCTGCGATCCCAGCCTTCTCTTCCAAGAAGGATACCTCGGGTATCATCGCAAATGCGCTGTCGAGAAGTGCGCGTGCGGCGGTATAGTCGTGCGATGCTCTGCGAAGGCGGGCGAGGCCGGCAAGGGCGAAGGGATAGTTGTTACGCTCTAGTCGCGCAAGCATGAATTGCTCTTCTGCTTGCACATTCATTCCGGCAGTAAAGAGGAGTGTGCCATACGTTGTACGTGTCCATGCCGCCTCATCCGTTCCTGGTAAACCCGCTTGCACAGCCATTTTCATGGCTTCGAGCGCACCTACAGTATCGCCATGGATCTCGCGCAAATGGGAGACGCGAGCGTAGGCTTCGAGTCCTGGTCGGATAGACATCATCTTGTCTGCAGCGCGAATTGCTTGGTCGTAGTAGCCCAGTTCAACATTGGCATCGACGAGCATACCGTAGACGGGTGCAGCGTTCGGAGCACGGGTTGTGAGTTCGGTGGCAAGTGTGCGTGCTTCTGCAAAGTGATGCAACGACAGCAACACGGATGTCTTTAGCATGAGCAACTCTTCGCTGTGCTCGTGATGACGCAGACCTTCATCGATAGCGCTCAGTGCTACCGGATAGTAGTATGGATGATCACCTGTTACACGCGCCTCGGCCATGTAGATCGTGGCAAGCTCTGCATAGGGCTTTACATCTGTCGGCCGGACGTTCAGCAACGCGACTGCTGCTGCATACTTCTTTTGTTGCGCACGAAAATCTTGTTCGTACAGACCGCTCTTGCGAGCGTGAAGCTCTGCGGGCGTGTACGAATCTGCGAACGGAAGTTTGGAACAGCCAATGGCTGCAATCAAAAGAATGGTAAGGAGGAAGGGCTTCATTGCGTGCTTTACAGTGGTGGTTGCTCCCTCCCGCCACGCTGTACGCGGACGGGAAGGACCAATCAGCAGTGAAGGATTAGTGTTGAAGGACGATGCGTGTTGTCGCAGTAGAACGTCCGTTCAATTCAAGCGAGGCGATGTATGCGCCGCTTGGAAGATTGTTTGCAGTGAAAGTTGCATTGTGATCTCCAGGAGTAACGGCGTCGTTGAACACTGTTGCAACGAGAGTGCCATTCATATCGAAGATCTTCACAGAAACACGTCCGCTTTCCGCAGAGTGGAATCGCAATTGCGTTGTTGTAGCAAATGGATTAGGTGCGTTGGAGCCAAGGAAGAAGGCCGATGGTGCGGCAAGACCCATTGGATCTTCGTCCGTGCGAACCTTGATACCTACCGTTGTTCCACCTTGTGCATTGTAGCCACGATGCGCTTCTGCCATGTAAGGGAAGCTTGTCGTGAATGGCTTGTCGTTCTTGTCTGGACCTGCGTTGTAGGAGAGAACCTTGACGAGGTTCGCTGTAACAGGAGATCCGCCTGGTGTGTAGTCGTCGTACCACAGACCGATTGCTGCGAGCACAACGCCAGACACTGCTTGAAGTTCGATGGTAGTAACATCATCCTCAAGACGACGACCATTTGGGAAGCCATCCATGTTCGGGATCCACTGCATATCTGGTGTTGCGTTGAAGCGTGGATCGGTAAGACCAAGAACAGCGCACTGTATGAGACCAAGCGTCGAGAAGTCCTTGCTGTCACGCGGTGTAACAGGCGTAGACATGTTCAAGCGAAGCATGTCGCCCAGAGCTGGAAGGAAGTTGTTGACGAGTGGCTTGCCTGGAGCAAGTGGATTGCCGTTCTTGCCAGTGGCAAGTTGGTATGGCGGCAGGTTTGGAACGCCTGTATAGAAGATCGGCAAGAGGTCTACAGAGCGTGGTGACTTTGGCTGCAAGAGGATCTTGCCGAATGAGTTAGAGTCGAGCGCAGTTCCTGCTCCACCGTTTGTTGCGAGTAGACCGTAGAGTCCGTCTGCGCCATTGCGGAAGTCGTACGCGCCAAGTGACTTCGTCTGGATGCGCAAGTCGGCCATTGCGGGAACCGCACCACCGAACTTGCTGTCGTCCATGTAAAGTCCAAGCTCAGGGTTCACGAAGTACTTCGCATACGAGAGTTCGCGATTTGTGTCATACGGAGTACCTGCATTCCAACGGTCCTTGTCGCCAACTGGAATCACAGCTTCGTTCGTAAGTGGCATACCGATGCGCGAGATCTGTACCCATTCGCCAGACACGTCGGGCTTCATACCATCGGTACGAAGCGTCGTGATCTTTGGACGTGAGGCCGATGCCCACTCGCCAATCACGAAGTCACCATCCATAATATTCATTGCTTGCGATACAGACTTGCCGTTCTTCTGCAACGTAGAAATCGGGATCTTCAGTGCAATCGTATGACAGTTGAAACCTGCAACGGCGTCGCGTGATTTCTCTGAACCCACACCGTCGCGCTTCCGTGTTTGACCAAGGTCGAAAATTCCTCCAAGGTCTACGAAGAACGGATCGTCTACTGGTCCACAGAAAACGGTCTCGCCTGTTGTTGCCGTTGTAATGGCTTCAGTCACGAGTTGTGCGTACGGCTTGTTAAGGCCTGCCGCGCCTTCGATGGAGCGAGGTCCGATGTTCGGTGGCGGAACGGCGCCCTTCATGACGATTGTCGTGAACGTGTTTCCTCCGTCTGTGGAGCGCTCGCACATGTATGACGTCTTCAGGTTTTCTTTTCCAAGGCGGATGTTAAAGAAGGTGGAAGGGTCTTCGTTCATCTTGGTGAACGTGAACCGATACGTCAGTTCATCGCCTGGCTTCGAAGCGTCATTGTCGACGTGGATCTCGTAGCGTACATTCTCGCCGAATGACGCATAGTTCGGTCCGCCTTCTGGCAGCTCGAACGGGATATAATTGGCAATAATGGCCACTGAGTTCGTATCCTCCGGACACCGGAACGCGTACAAATCGGTGTTGTCGGCCAATGGATCACTACTGATCAGCGGTGCTTCGCGGTGCGAAGACGCATAGAGCGCAATGCTCAACAAAGCGGCAGTGGCAAAGCCTGCCAGCGGTATAGCAACGTTCCTCAACGTCATGGGAAACCTCAAATTGGTGGTGAATGAATGCACTGCTGTGCGGTTCAGGCATACCTACGAGGGAGAGGAGGAGTTGGATCACCGAGAAAGTGAGAAGTGAGAAGTGACGAGTGAGAAGTGAAGTGAGAAGTGACGAGTGAGAAGTTCGTAAAGTGACAAGTGACGAGTGAGAAGTGAGAAGTCAAGTGAGAAGTGACAAGTGAGAAGTGAAGTGTGACAGTCTTCCCGGCAGCTGCGGGAGGCTGCCGGGAGGCTGCCGGGAAGGAATCGTTTGATTAGATGTACGGGGAT
>JBBRES010000189.1:0-4276 GCA_038202665.1 Kapaibacterium sp. (SeqCode)
GCTGTAGGATCTTCTCGCATTCGCGAGCCGAGAATATTCAGCACTTCGTGGTGTACTTCTGTAGTGCGCGGAGGAATAGCATCGACGTTGAATTCCGATGCTTTTTTCAACTGATGGTACCGGAATGAAAGCGAGATCGATTGCGATTCAAAAAAGATCACTGGTAACACTGGCAGTGCTTCCGTAACGAACTGCGTAGACACCGCGATTCCAAAAACATCCTTCAAAGAACCATCAGGCTCTACGGCCTTCGCCGCAATCGCCGCATGGATGGTTGGCAGAACAGGAGTGAAGACCGTGTCGGTACGCGATGCTTTCTGTGTGATGAAGATTGTATCGGCCGTTTCCGTTGTATCGACATACGAGTGCTCCAAGCCTTCGGTCCGATGATATTGGATGTCGGGCTCGATGGATACGATTGTCGAATCAACTGCAAGTTCACGCCGACGCTCTACTGGCTTCGGAGGTGTTGGCGCATTCGTTGCAAAGGCAATTGATGCACCAAGGCGGATGGTATTGGCCTTCCAATCAAAACCGTCTACGATACTGCTAAGACCCAGCCGATACGTCAGCTCAGGCGAAAGAACTACGGAGTTGTTGCGGGTAAGCGGAATGTCGTACGACAGCCCTCCCACCACTCCACCGTGCCATTGTGGAAGTCCTGTAAGGGTCTGATTCGACGTTGCATTTCGAACACGCTGTCCGTTCTCGAACGTTCCGCTCGATGGTTCGATGAGCGTTTCCTTTTGCGCATAGGTTGGAGACAGCATCGTTCCCATACCGTAGCCAACAAGAAAGCGCAGTGGTCCCACGATGCGAATGTCGGCCATGAGTTCTGCGCCGAGCCAATTCATGGATACATCAAGTGCATGCTGCGAAACACCAGCTACTTGTCCGCTCACCAAGAGTTTCTCATCTGTTGTAAACGCGCCAGACATGGGGATGAACGATCCACGCAGTGACAGTCGAAACGCCTTTGTGAATTCTTGTCGAACGAAGATCGATCCGGCCGGACCGATACCTGTTGCCGTTGTGTATTCCGTGCAACATGTGGGTGCATTCGGCAACAAGAAGTTTCCATTGTGCATCGTGAATGCACCATAGGCAGACACGCCCACACTGAAAAGCCACACGCTGTCTGGCGGAGTCCAGTCTTCTTGCGCGGAAGAGCGATGAAGAATGCAAAGGGAAAGGAGGACAAGGAGGAAGGGAGTTTTCATGGCGTTAGTCCTTCACAACGAGGAGGACCTTGCGATCCGTGGGTGTTGTAAGAACCAGTGCATATCTGCCAGACGGCAGATCTTGCACGCTCACGATGCGTTCAAAAGCTCGTGCCTTTTCTTCGTCGGACGTCGCCGCATCGGAATAGACCATTCTGCCGAAGAGGTCGAACATGGCCACCGTTGTTGGACCAGATTCGAGTAGTGATGCTTGAATGCTGAGTGTTTTGCCAGTAGGAATCGGGAATGCATTGAAGCGCACACTGGCATTATCGGGAATGTAGAGTCGCGTTGTTCCTCCAACTCTACACTGCCCACGCACTAGAATTTCGCGAGACACTGTGTCGATTCGAACGAGTGTCCATGCGCCATCCACGAGTGCTGTTGCTACGCGAACCCTGGTAACAGAATCGGCACCGAGCGTAGCCCTGAATGGCAAGGCGTAGAGTTGCCCCTGTACGTACGGGAGCGGCACAGGCTTGAGGGTAACGATCGAATACCCAGAAGAATCTCGTTCGGAAGCCACGAGAGAACGATCCTTGAGATCCATGATCGTGCCATCGTACGTAATGGTGACGGCCACCGTGTTTGGCTTTACGATATCGAGATACAGACCATTGCTAACCGTCACGCTCACGGTGAAATCGTCGCCAATAGAAACCGTATCGCCCGACGTCGAGATCAACGCGGATGCTGGTGGCGGCGGGGAGATCGAGAACGTTCCGTTCGATACATCCTCTTGGATTACAATGTCTCGAATCTGCCATACGGCAGCAACACCATCTTCCGATGTTGTCAAAAGTCGACCGCCCTCGGGGCTCCATTTCACAAGATGCACGGGTTGTCTGTGTGGCAACAACCGAACAAGTGCACCGGTGTTCATGTTGTACACACGAGCATTATTGTCCGTGTACGAAGCAGCTACGAACAAACCATCAGAACTTACGCTAACAGTAGTCACGCGTCCTCTGGCTCCGCCGAATGAACGTATGCGGGCGCCAGTTGTAGCGTCCCAAAGTATGAGGAGGCTGTCGCTCATCCCTGTCACAACAAATCTGCTGTCAGGTGTAAACGTCACGGCATACATGCCTTCGTTATCCGTATCGCGCAGAGTGTGTAACAGTGCGCCACCGTTCGCCACATCCCATATACGTGTGGTGGCATCACCGCCGGCAGTAGCCGCCAATCGGCCATCTGGAGAGAAACACCCTTGTTGCAATCCTACTTGATGACCAGTGAGTTGTAATGGGAGGCCAATGCCACGATTCCAAACACGACCCAAATTGTCGTCTGTACACGTGATGATCTTCGTGCCTTGGAAATTCCAACGTAAGTCGTTCAACGTCCGCGCATGCGTGTAGGTGGTCACCAATGAACCATTGGACACTTGGAACAGCCTACCTCTGTTATCTCGCGCGGCCGTCGCTACATATGCACCGGATACGTCGAATCGAGCGATGGTGAGTTCATCAAAATGCTTGGCAAAAGTTCTGAGCTTGGAAAAGGTTGTGTCTTCCCAAAGAACAGCCGTACTATCGCTAGACCCTGTCACAACCGTGTGGCCGTCGATGCTCCAGTCTACGGTATTCATGCGAAAGCCATTGGCGGGATCGAGTTGACCATACTTCAGACCCGTTCGAGCATCCCATATATGGGCACTCGTACCGGCACTGATCACCCGTGTTCCATCTGGAGACCACGTGGCGTCGGTCACGTCAGAGAAGTGTTCTTGATACTTGATATCGTCCTGCAGGGAGGGTCTGCGGAATTGCAGGGCCTTTATCCGATACGTCGTAGCGATAATCGGGAACTGTTGTTTCCAGGAGTATTGGAGTCCTGTTGCCGAGTCTGCGAGCGTCTGCCATGTAGCTCCGTTGTCGACGGTGTATTCCAATCGGACCTTCGTCGTGTCGGCAACGCCCGCCCACTCCACGATGATCACCGTGTCTCGATTCGTGTAAAAGATCTCGCCCCCATTGGGGCGTACAACGCGAAGAGTGTCTTGTGCAGCGGTGGTACCATAGAGTAGTACCAGGCAAAGACACAACAAAAGTCTATTCATAGGTCCCCTTACAGCAGCCGAGTGTGTGTCTTGGAAGTTACGTCTTTGCGACGTGTTGCCAAAGAGGCGACTCTATTAAAATGGTGCGTCGGGAGGCGCCAAGTATGGAGGCTCGTCTGCGGCCTCGAAGGCGGCGTGGTGGTACGATAGATCGTGGAACCGAGCTAGTTCCTTGTTATAGAACAATCGGACATCTCCCGTCGGACCGTTCCGTTGCTTTCCTACGATAATCTCGGCGATGTTGTCTGTGGACGTGCCGTCTTCGAACTTCTCGATTTTATAGTACGATGGTCGGTGTACGAACATCACCACGTCGGCGTCTTGCTCAATGGATCCAGACTCGCGAAGGTCCGAAAGCATCGGACGCTTGTCTGCGCGCGACTCCAAGGTTCGGTTCAACTGTGATAGTGCGAGCACTGGAATATCAAGTTCCTTGGCAACCTGCTTTAGTGTGTGGGAGATCATAGAAATCTCTCGCTCGCGACTTTCTGCCTTTGGCGCATGCATGAGCTGCAAATAGTCTACCACCACAAGGTCGATCTTGTGTTCCATTTTCATGCGCCGACATTTTGCACGGAACTCAACAGGTGAAAGCGCGGCACTGTCGTCGATGTAAATTGGCGCGTTCATCAGCTTGTCTACCTTCTTCACAATGTTCTGCATGTCGTTCTGAGAGAGCTGACCTGAACGAAGCTTTTGAAGGTTGATCTCGCTGTCGGCGCTAATCAAGCGCAACACGAGTTGGTGTGAAGACATTTCGAGCGAAAAGAACCCTACCGCCTTGCCACGCTCCGCTGCCTCGCGCGCGATCGACAATGCAAAGGCCGTCTTCCCCATGGATGGTCGGGCGGCTAGGATCACAAGGTCTGACGGCTGCAAGCCGCTTAACATCTGATCGAGATGCGTAAAGCCCGTTGGCACACCGGTAACACCATCCCCATCGGTGCTCATCTGGAAGATCTTATCGATGGCATCGCGTGTGAGTTTCTTCATG
>JBBRES010000190.1:0-4187 GCA_038202665.1 Kapaibacterium sp. (SeqCode)
TACAGCGGCATATTGAATGTACGAGTTGCTACGGGGCTACTGATCTCACTGATGTTGGTGCTTATGTGGTATGCATTACCAAGGTTGCGATGGAACTACCACGATGGAAATGTTATCTGGCCGGTGGTGTTGGTAGTATCGTTCATGATGTGTTCGGAAGAAGTCATCTGGCCATTTCTGCACTGGATCGATGCGGCACGTGGTAACGCAGACATGGCCTATGACGACATGGTTGACCTTTGGAATGGCCTGCACCTTGCGCTTTCGTGCGCATGGATTGCCTATGCTGCTGTCATTGTAGCCATAGGATTTGTGAAAAGGATTAAGGTGGCGAGGCTTGCCGGAATTGGCGTGCTTGGCGTTGCAGTTCTCAAGGTGTTTTTATATGACCTCTCGAATCTGCAAACGCCATTCCGCATTATTTCCTTCATCGTTCTAGGTCTGATCCTGTTCGGTGCATCGTTTCTCTATGCACGTTTTAAAGATCGCATCATCGCGTAAGAGCCACGCGAAGATCTGCATCAATGGCATCAAGAAATTCTTCGGTGTAGAGGTAATGCTCGCCGTGGCTGACCTTGTTGCCATGAATACAAACGGCTAGGTCCTTCGTCATACGACCGCTCTCCACTACGTCTACGCAGACGCGCTCGAGCGTCTGACAGAAGTCGATCAACGCTTGGTTGCCATCGAGCTTGCCGCGGAATTCGAGTCCGCGTGTCCACGCAAAAATGGAAGCAATTGGATTCGTGGACGTTGGTTTGCCTTGCTGATGATCGCGGTAGTGACGTGTCACCGTGCCGTGTGCGGCCTCGGCCTCCATGGTCGAACCATCCGGTGTGATCAACGTAGAGGTCATCAAGCCTAGTGAGCCAAAGCCCTGTGCAACGGTGTCGCTCTGCACATCTCCATCGTAGTTCTTACATGCCCAGACGAAATTGCCATTCCACTTGAGGGCAGACGCAACCATATCGTCGATAAGGCGGTGCTCATACGTGATGCCTGTGGCTTCGAACTTCGACTTGAATTCTGTTTCAAAGACCTCTTGGAAAATATCTTTGAACCGACCGTCATACTTCTTCAAGATGGTGTTCTTTGTGCTCAAGTAGAGTGGCCACTTCTTCATGACAGCTTGATTCATACATGCGCGCGCGAAGCCGCGAATGGACTCGTCTGTGTTATACATCGCAAGAGCAACGCCGTCGCCCTTGAAGTCATACACATCAAACGACTGTACCTCGCCGCCCTCACTTGGCGTGAACGTAATCGTCAGCTTGCCTTTGCCCTTCGTCACGAAGTCCGTCGCGCGGTACTGATCGCCAAATGCATGACGTCCGATGCAAATCGGTGCGGTCCAATTCGGGACAAGGCGTGGGACGTTGGAGCACACGATCGGCTCACGAAACACCGTTCCATCGAGGATGTTTCGAATGGTGCCATTGGGCGACTTCCACATCTTCTTCAGTCCGAACTCCTCCACGCGTGCTTCGTCAGGCGTAATCGTTGCGCACTTGATTCCGACGTTGTATTTCTTGATTGCTTCGGCGGCGTCGATAGTTACTTGATCATCCGTCGCGTCTCGATGCTCCATGCCGAGGTCGAAATACTTGATGTCGACGTCCAAGTACGGAAGAATCAACTTCTCTTTGATGAACTTCCAAATGATGCGCGTCATTTCGTCGCCATCAAGTTCGACGACCGGGTTGCTGACGGTGATTTTGTCCATAATACTTCTGTTTGTTCTGGAGAAGGGAAAAAGTGCGAACGGCGCCAAAATACACGTCGGCATGCTAATAAAACCCACCGAATCACTCCAGACCTTACATTTGCGCCCATGCGACTCCTCCTTACCTACCTCAAGCGCCACAAGAACATCGTCTTTCTAACCCTGTTCCTTGCCGCCATCAATCAGCTGTTTTCCCTTCTTGACCCGCTGATCTTTCGGTATACGATTGACACGGTCATTCTCGCCAAACCCAAGCTAGCAGCCGATTTGTTCTTGGAGAAGGTGTTGGTGTTCTTGGCCATGGCTGTAGGTGCGGCGGGTGTATCGCGCACGGCAAAGAACTTCCAGGATTACTTCATCAATTTCATGGTGCAGAAAGTGGGCGCGGCCATCTACACGGATGGGCTGAAGCACTCGCTGCAGCTTCCGTATCAGGTGTTTGAGGATCAACGAAGTGGCGAGACGCTTGGCATTCTGCAGAAGGCGCGTGCCGATGTAGAACGTGTGATTGGTGCATCAGTGAATGTGCTTTTCACGACAGTTGTTGGAATTGTCTTCGTGGTGTTCTATGCTTTCTCGGTGCATTGGATCATCGTGGTGTTGTACTTCACGGGCGTTGCACTTATTGGCATTGTGAGCAACATACTTAGCAAGCGAATTAAGAAAATGCAGAAGGTGATCGTTGCTGAGACGACGGCATTAAGTGGGTCGACGACGGAATCGCTCCGCAACATCGAACTCGTAAAGTCGATGGGACTGGCCGATCAAGAGATCGCTCGTTTGAATACTGTTACAATGAAGATCCTGGGACTCGAACTCAAGAAGGTGCGCTTCGTGCGCTCGCTGAGTTTCATCCAGGGCACGATTGTGAATTTCATGCGTACGGCCATTCTGTTCGTGATGTTATACCTCGTGTATAACGACACAATCACGATTGGTGCGATGTTTTCGCTCTTCGTCTATTCGTTCTTCTTGTTTGGTCCGCTCCAAGAACTTGGCAGCATCATCAGTGTGTATCGCGAGGCAGAGGCATCGCTTGATAATCTCGACCGCATTCTGTCGATGCCGATTGAAGTGAAGCCCATGCAGCCAACAACTATCACAAGCATTCGCGACATTGTGCTTCACGATGTTTCGTTCCGACACAAGAGTGCCCAGTACAATGCACTTGATCATATCTCGGTAAGCGTTGCGACAAAGGAAACGGTGGCCTTTGTGGGTCCGTCCGGTTCTGGCAAGACGACGCTTGTGAAGCTGCTCGTGGGGCTGTACAAGCCAAACGTGGGCACACTTGCCTACAACAACATCAACGCCGATGAGCTCGACTTTGATGACGTTCGCAAACTCATTGGTTTTGTGACGCAGGACACGCAGCTGTTCTCAGGTACTATTCGCGACAACCTGCTGTTTGTGGCTCCGAATGCAACGGATGAGGAATGTTTGGATGTGTTGCGCAAGGCCGCATGTGAGTCGTTACTGGCACGTGCGGACAATGGACTCAACTCAGTGATAGGTGAGGGTGGGGTGAAGGTGTCTGGAGGCGAACGTCAGCGACTGTCGATTGCACGTGCGTTGTTGCGTCAACCCGACGTGCTCATCTTCGACGAGGCCACGTCGGCCCTCGACTCTCTCACCGAAGAAGAGATCACGAAAACAATTCGCTCTATCTCCGAGCGCAAAGACCACATCACAATCATGATCGCTCACCGCCTGTCGACGATCATGCATGCAGACAAGATTTACGTCCTCGAAAAAGGCGCCATCATAGAACAAGGCACGCACGAGGCGTTGCTCGAAGAGCGTGGGTTGTACTATGCGATGTGGCGGCAGCAGATCGGTGAGCGCAGCTGAAAATGCGTGTGAGCCAAGCAACCACCGACGATGCAGGGGCGATTGCTTCAGTGCACATCGCGTCGTGGCGCGAGGCCTACCGAGATTTGATCGATGCCGCCGTTCTCGACTCTATGAACTTGGAAGAGCGGACGGCACGATGGAAGAGGACATTCGAGCACGGCCGAACGAGCGTGCTTGTTGTGAGGGTAGAAGATAGCGTTGTTGGCTTTGTGGCGTTCGGTCCATCCCGCGACGCCGATGCCCCCAGCGGGTCGACCGAGGTCTACGCTCTGTATCTTTTGCCAAACGTTTGGTCGCAGGGATATGGAGCACAACTATGGGACGCAGTGGTGCACGCTGCGCGCGAACAAGCTGGTGCCATGATTACCGTTTGGGTACTCGTTGGCAATGAACGAGCCTCGCGCTTTTATGAGCGCATGGGATGCAAAGCAGACGGTGCCGAAAAGCAAGAAGAGACACTAGGTGTTGTCCTTCGTGAGAATCGATATCTCCTCGCACTCTAACCAAACCCCGATTTCCTTCCCGGCAGCCTCCCGGCAGCCTCCCGGCAGCCTCCCGGCAGCCTCCCGGCAGCCTCCCGGCAGCCTCCCGGCAGCCTCCCGGCAGCCTC
>JBBRES010000191.1:0-4164 GCA_038202665.1 Kapaibacterium sp. (SeqCode)
GGCGAAGACATTGTGGGATACTACGAATACGACGACGAGGGCATGCCGGCACAACGTGTGACGGCCGTTGATCACGGCGTGTTCAAGAATTTCTTGATGTCGCGCTCCCCAATCGAGAACTTTACAACATCGAACGGTCACGGACGGAGACAAGCTGGATACCGATGCGTTTCTCGACAGTCCAACTTGCTTGTTCAAGCTCGTGGGCAAGTTTCGCTAGATTCTTTGCACGCAATGCTTCGAGAAGAATGCAAAAAACAGGGCAAGGAATTCGGATTAGTCTTCGACGACATACAAGGTGGTTTTACCTTTACAGGTCGCACCGTCCCGAATGCATTTAATGTGCAACCACTCGTGGTGTACAAGGTGTTTGCCGACGGAAGGCCGGACGAGTTGGTTCGTGGAGTAGACCTCATTGGCACGCCACTCACAACGTTCAACAACATCATTGCTGCTGCGAACGATCTTGGAATCTTCAACGGTGTCTGTGGTGCAGAATCTGGTGGAGTTCCCGTTAGTGCCAGCTCCCCAAGTCTCCTCGTGTCTACGATCGAAGTACAGAAAAAGTCGAAGTCGCAGGCGAAGAAGCCGCTTCTCGTCGACCCCTTGAACTCGCCCACGGGAGAACGACCATGATAGCAACGAGCATCCGATTCATGCTGGCATTGATGGTCTTCATCGTCCCGGTTCTTTCTACTCACGCCACAAATGCAGACGACGTTTTTCGAGCAATGGACGACGAGTTGAAGCGCTCGATGAGTGAATTGAAGCTTGGCGATCTGCAGCGTCCATACAACATCGAGTACTCCCTGTCCTTGCGAAAGCATATTGGTGTTCATGGGGTGCTTGGTAGCATTCAGGACGTGGACACAGGCATGACCGCTACTCTTACGGTTCGCATTCGTGTTGGTACCGCTACGTTCGATAACACGAACTTCTTTGATGTTGGACTTGGATTCTTTGGTAGTAGCGACGACGAAGAAGCGTTTCGGAACAGACGCATACCGTATGAGCTCTCGTATTCGATGCTCCGTCGCGAACTCTGGCTTGCAACCGATGCATGTTACAAGCAGGCCGTCGAGATCCTTGCTAAAAAGGAAGCTGCGATTAAGAATCGTACGCGCACGGATAGTACGCCAGACTTCGTCGCCATGATGCCCGAACGATTGACGGATCTCGGTCATGCGGGTGTGAACGGCTCACTCGACGTGGCAACGTCGATCTGTACGGCAACGTCCGAAGTCTTCGCTTCCTTCCCCGCCATCCAGATTTCTCGAGTGGGATATGAGTTCGTTCCAGAGGAGACCTTCTACTTGAATAGTGAAGGCCGACGCGTGCAAAAAGTAGAGGTGTTTACCGGCTTTGAAGCAGTTGCCACGGCACAAGCATCCGATGGAATGCCGCTTGCGGAGACCTATGCAGCATATTCGATCAAGCCATCGGACATGCCCTCGAAGGATTCACTTGTTCGCGCCATGCGCGAGATCGCACAACGACTTACCGACCTCACCACAGCTCCAACCATCGAAGCGTATTCAGGTCCGGTTTTGTTCGAAGGCCAAGCTGCAGCAGAAGTACTAGCACAGCACTTCACGCCAAATCTCGTTGCACAACGCACACCACTTTCCGATGGTGGGTTTGGGTCGAACGAGCGCTACGGTGCCTTTCAGAATAAAATCGGCGCACGCGTTCTTCCTGAGTTTCTTTCCGTTCGAGACGTGCCATCAAAACTCGATGATGCTGGACGGCCCGTTGCGGGACATTATCAGATAGACGACGAAGGGATTCCAGCGCAAGACGTTGCAGTGGTTGACAAAGGATTTCTTCGCGCCCTCTTGTCGTCGCGTGTTCCTACAAAGCGAGCAAAGGCTACCAACGGCCACCAGCGCGGCGGTGGCGCAATGCTGAGTACCATGGAAGTAACGTCGGATGGAAAGCACCGTGCCACGTCAAAGGAACTCAAAGCACGCATGATGAAGCTCGTCAAGGATCGTGAGCTTCCTTTTGGAATCATCGTTCGCAAAGCGCTCAATCAGAACATTCTTTTCACAGGGATATTCCCACTTGTTGGGATGGACTATCCCGTCCCGCAAGGCGATGCTAAACTTGGTTTGCTTGAAGTGTATCGCGTGTTTCCAGATGGACGTGAAGAGCTTATTCGTGGAACCGAAGCAGCAGGCCTGAGCCCGCAACTCTTCAAAGACATCTTGAATTGCAGCAAACAAACTACCGTGCACAACTATCTGGCAGCGAGCGTGATCCCGTCGTTTATGACAGGTGGATCTCAGTACTTGATCTCAAGTATCATCACACCAGATCTCTTGTTTGAAGACGTTGAGATCCGACCACTCGAAGGCGACTTCCCAAAACCACCGATCCTCGCCAACCCTTTGCAGTAACTAGACCGTTCGCCGGCATCATCATAGATGCCAGCGAACGCCAATGTAAAAACTGCGTGGATCCATGGGACCCCACGTAAGCGAAGCATCAAAGTTCTTCCCGAATGGATCTCGCGGTGCAACGATTGGATCCTGCTGATAGAAGTCTGTAAGATTCTCTACTCCTACATACACGTCGAACGCATCAAATCGGTGCGTGATTTGTCCGTTCACACGCCAAAAGCCAGGGAACGATGTAGGTCCATCTCGATTCACGGGAAGTCTACCAGCGCCGGAGTACGAAATCGTTGCATCTACTTGCCACGAGTCGTCAGTGGTGTTCCACGACAGCGTACTTAACACCCGATACCGACTCACCATCGGACGTAGCTGCATCACTCCACCTGTTGTTTGCTGCGCATCAATCCAACGATACGCAACCATCACATTCACGTGCTCTACCGGACTCACAAGGATCTGTGCCATGGCACTGAGTGCGTGAGACGCTCCCATCATGTTGCGAATGATGATCTCGTTCGGACTTTGGTCAAAGTCTGGCACGATCTGGTCCGTAAAGTCTGTTCGATAGAATTCACCATCGAACTGCCATGTGCGACCGAATAAATCCCACGACGTCGTGAGCGAAACCCCATAGTTCCAAGATCTCTCGGGCTGATAGCTCTGTTGCAGCGTGATCGTTCGAGCATTAATGAACGCAGAGATGTTCTCTGCCACAACCGTTGCAACACGGTATCCACGTCCGACCGATGCACGAATCGTCGTGAGATCTGAAATGCTGTACTTTACGTGTAGTCGCGGAGTCCAAAACCAACCAAAAAGATTGTGATAGTCTCCCCGAAATCCTACGATGGTTGTAAGGTTCGACGTCGGATGAAAGGTGGCCTCGGCAAAAGCACCCGGAACCGATTCAACTCTTCCGAGTGAATTCGTTGTGAGTGTCTCGCGAACATCGTCGTGGAGATAGGATAGTCCCGACATGATAGACACCACGTCCGAAAACGGCAGTGCCAGTATCAAACGCGATTGGACTGTTCGTTGCGTGCCGGCGTAGTTGCGTACTCCAAAGAACGAACGCATGTCGTGATACACACCCAGAATCGATATCCCAACGGAGCTTCCCTCCATGCCATCGATCAAGTTGAGCACTCCAAACTTTGCAAATGCATCGTACCTATTCACAGTTGTACGAATGGCGTAGCGCGAGGTGTCTGGAGCTGCATCGCTAAACCCTGCCCCTTGCTGCCCTGATGCATAATCATCCACCACGGCGCGCGCAACGAGCTGCCATTCAATCTTATCGTCCGAGTAGAACCACCGATTCAACACATTCCCCTGGCGGAACAGTGGCACGTCCAGAAAACCATCGCTATTCTGATCTACCGGCGTGTTGAACAGTCGCCCATGCACGGCGAGCAGCGTAGACAATTCATCGGTCACGAAGCCACCACCGATCACATTCAACTCAGTACGTCCCATCGTATTCGCGTACGCATTCACATAGAGCGGGTCGGACGTTTGAGGCTTTCGATATTCAACATTGATCTGTCCGGTCATTGCCTCGTACCCATTCGTGACGCTCGCCGCACCCTTCGAAATGCTTACAGACTCCATGAATGGTCCGGGTATGTGATCGAGACCATAGGGAATCTCCATGCCCCGCACAGCGGGCACTGCCTCGGTCAAGAACTGTGTGTACACCCCGCGTAAACCAAGAAGTTGGATTTGGCGTGCACCGCTCACGGCATCTGAGTAGGACACTTCTACA
>JBBRES010000192.1:0-4143 GCA_038202665.1 Kapaibacterium sp. (SeqCode)
TGGCAACACGCTCGAAGGCATATCCATCACCCATAACGATGGCAGTATCGAGCGCATTGTCACCGACAACTATATACCGTTGTTCGGGCTCTCGCCAAAGCTTGGACCCATTGCACAGTGGGGATTGAACATCGAAAAAAATGCCGTGATCGTCAACAACAGCACGTACGAGACATCCGTACCTGGCATCTATGCCGTGGGCGACATCTCTGAGTATCCGAATAAACTGAAACTCATCCTTTGCGGTTTTCACGAGGCAGCCATAGCATGCAATGTGATCTATGCTCGCAGACATCCAGAGAAGAAGCACGTGATCAAGTACACTACGGTAACAGGTATCAACGAGCTCGCCTAACGCGCGTGCTGCTCCTGTTCGTTCTCTGCCTGTTCTCGCTCTCATGCACAGCTCAGAAGTCGCACGAGGTTATGCTGGGTGTAACGATTGCCGACGACTTCCCGGACTACACCTCAGATGCCTGTGCTCGCGTATGCGATAGTGTGCAGCGAGCCGGAGTGACGTGGGTTGCGATCACTCCTTGTGGCTTCTTGGATTCTACACAGAGCACATCGGTGAAGTGGACGGTGTTCTCACGGAGAGACTACACGCAAGCGATTCGCAAGATCAAATCAAAAGGTCTCAAAGTCCTCGTCAAGCCCTATCTGTGGTCGAAGGACTTTTGGCATAAACAGGAGTGGACGGGTATGATCCGTCACGATAGTGCAGCATCGCGCGAGGCATTTTTCGCATCGTATCAAACGTGGCTCCTTGACATCATGCGCGATGCTCAGGAGGGCGGTGCAGACATGGTATGCATTGGATTAGAACTCCCGCACCTATCTACCGACGAACGCGCATGGCGGTCGCTTATCACGGCGTGTAGAAAAGTCTACCATGGCAAACTCACCTATGCTTCGCACGGCATCGACGAAGCGTCCTCTATTCGCTTTTGGGATGCACTCGATGTGATTGGTGTGAACATCTATCCAACGTTGAGTTCCGCACCAGCACCTACAGACAAGGCCGTGCGGAATGGATGGAAACCAATCCTTGCCGCCTTACAACACCTTTCCGTTCGAAATGGCGGCAAACGGATAGCCTTTACAGAGGCTGGTTTTCGAAGTGTAGAACGCGCGATGTTTAGTCCGTGGGAGTGGCCCGAGCACAGACCACGTGCCGTGCGATTCGAAGAGCAAGTGCAGGCGTACCGTATCCTCGCAGAGCAAACGTATCATCAGTCATGGTTTGGCGGGATCTTTTGGTGGAAAGTCTTTACCGATCCCCAGATGGAGAACGAGGGACGTGATGGATTCTCCCCGCAAGGAAAACCGGCGTGGAAACAAATGTCGGATGACTTTCTCCGACAACGCGCTCACTAGAACAGAATCGTGACCGAGGCCAAGAGGGAATTGATTCTCGTGTTCATGGGATCGTTGGTGAGCAAGTTCGAAAGAGCGTGATAATACTTCACATCTACGCAGAGGTAGCGTAGCAATCGCACATCAACACCAAGCACTGCTCCGTATCCAAAGCCCGAAAGATTTCCGATGGAGGCAGAGGTGTTGTTGCTGAGCGTGGTCCCAGAAAAACAGTAGTCAGCATACATGCCAGCCATCACACCCGGTTGGATCACGTTCTTGCTTCCAAGCGCCAGCTTCAAATTCAGCGGAATGCGCACATGCGTGAATCGTGTGTCGGTTTGGGGAGTAAGCTGACCTGTTGGATACTCATACCTGAGCACTTCTTGCATTATGAGAAGCTCTGGTTGGAATCCAAGGGCAAACAGGGTTTCACCAGAGAACTGATAAACAAGACCCACGTTCCACGTAAAGCCACCCTTGGCGTTGCCTTCATCCCCAGCATACAGGGCACCCCCAACGCCCGCTTTTACTCCGAGGCTCCACTTCGCAACCGAATTCGAGGATGAGGAAGGCGGCGGGGTAGCGGCATTCGTCGCGTCCTGTGCGCGAGCACAGGTTAGTACGCACACACAGAGCGTCAGTGAAAGAATGATGCGAGACATAGGGTTCCCCTTTATAATGGTTGCGTGTAACGTACTAAAAAAGGCCGCACTCGAGAGAATCGAATGCGGCCTTCAATGTTTCAACAGATGCTCCTACCGAGCACTCACGAGCGTACGTTTCTGGACAATGGCCATGGATGCCATGAGAAGTCCCGTAAAGAGCCAGGTAGATGCGAGAGAATTCAGGAAGAAATTCGTTCCGTCGTAGAAGGCGAGTCCGGCTGCATAGCAGGTGATCAAACCAGCCACGTCGCGCGTGTACATGGTGCCGCCAGCCCAAACGGCTGTGTTCGTTCCAAGAAAGAACATCACCGACGCAACGGTGCCACCAAGAATGGTGGTTTGCCATGCCTTGGAGCCCTTGAAAAGCATGCCAAGGCCGACCGTTGCCGCCATACAGAGATAGACCACGAATTGCGTGCTATGGAATGCATAGTCCATCCCATACAAAGCACCCAGGGCAAGGTCACTCACGGCCATGGCAAGCAGAGGCACCACAAAAGCGGCGCGCTTGGTCGTGAACATTGCGCCACCGAACAATGCCATTGCCGCCACCGGAGTGAAGTTCGGCCAATGAGGTATCAGTCTGCTCAATGCCAATACGGCAATCAAAGCCAGCGCTGAACTATCGAGGATCTTGGACTGCTTCATGAGGGGGAATTCCGTGACAGTTGTTGGTTTACATAATGTAGATTATACATCAGGCAGAAACACCTAATGCTTCAGTTACTTTCTCAGCAGCATCCTGTAATGTAGCTGCTACCAAGAAGTTAAGACCTGACTTGATAAGGATTGTCCGAGCTTCTTCAGCGTTGGTTCCGTCAAGGCGAACGATAACGGGCACCGTTACTTCAACAACTTTCAACGCCTCAAGAATGCCGTTTGCAACACGGTCGCAACGAACAATTCCACCAAAAATGTTGATCAAGACGGCCTCCACATGTGGGTCGCTCATCATAATCCGGAACGCATTCGAAATGCGCTCAACATTCGCCCCACCACCCACGTCCAAGAAATTCGCGGGTTTTCCGCCGGCCAACTGAATAATGTCCATGGTTCCCATGGCCAATCCTGCACCGTTCACCATGCAGCCAACGTTACCGTCCAGCTTGATGTAGTTCAGGTTGTACTTACCGGCTTCAACTTCGAGTGGGTCTTCTTCTTCAATATCACGCAGTTCCATGTACTCGGGGTGACGGTAGAGGGCGTTGTCGTCAATATTCACCTTGGCATCCAGGGCAATGAAATCACCCTTGTCGTCCGCTACCAATGGATTGATCTCCAGCATACTACAATCCATGACCACGTATGCATCATACAAAGTATGAATGAATTTTACGAAGCTCTTGAAAGAGCTGCCACTTAGGCCAAGCGCGAACGCAAGCCGGCGTGCTTGGAATCCTTGCAAGCCCGTTGTTGGATCAACATGTTCGCGAATGAGCTTTTCCGGGGTTTCTTCTGCTACATGTTCGATGTCCATGCCGCCTTCGGTAGACACCATGATCACGTTCGTAGACGTTTGACGGTCCAACAGAATCGAGCAATAGTACTCGTGTGCAATGTTGCAACCTTCTTCAACCAAGACGCGGCGAACGATCTTTCCTTCTGGTCCGGTCTGCACCGTTACCAGCTTATTATCGATCATGCCCTTGGCTGTCTGATATGCACGGTCGGCAAGATTGCCGCTCGTAATCACGGACACGCCACGCAATTGCTTACCATCAACCATGATGGGCTCGTTGGTCACAGGATCGTGCATGGTGCCTTTACCGCGGCCGCCTGCATGAATCTGTGACTTCACGACGATGGCCGTTACGCCTTGAGCTACGAAGTTGTTAAAGGCTACGACGCCGGCGTCAGATGCAGAGAACACCGCAGTGCCTCGCAGCACCGGTACACCGAGTGTACGCAGCAGTTCTTTTGCCTGATACTCATGAATGTTCATTACTTCCTCTGAGAGTTGGATTTCAGCTATTTTGGCTGTAGAAAGGCAAAACTACCGAATCGCGTCGGGATAGAAAAGACCGACTCCCCTACCACACCATGCGCTACGCCAAATTTTACGCTCCCCTGCTCCTTGCCGCCCTTGCGTGGCTGACCGTTCGACCGTTGTTTGAAGACC
>JBBRES010000193.1:0-4113 GCA_038202665.1 Kapaibacterium sp. (SeqCode)
GAACGCGGTGCGAGTTGGTACTGCAGATAGATCTGTGCCGCTGCCATGAGCGGACACAGAATACCTACACAGAAAAGGAGAATCGTACGAAGCATAAGGGCGGCCTAGACGTTCAACTCGTACCCTTGTTTCATTGTTGTCGCATCAACGGATTAGCCAATGGAATCCGCGCGCTTCTTTGCACGCGCACGCTGTGTACTATCAAGGATCTTCTTGCGAAGTCTGATAGACAATGGCGTTACTTCCAACAGCTCATCCTCTTCGAGGAATTCAATGCATTGTTCGAGCGAAAGATTGCGTGGAGTTTCCAAGCGGATGATTCCGTCGGAACCGCTGGCGCGCATGTTTGTGAGGTGTTTGCTACGGCAGGCGTTAATACTCAAATCGTCTTCACGAGCGTTTTCACCAACGATCATGCCTTCGTAGATAGGAGCGCCTGGTGCCACAAAGAGCACGCCGCGTTCTTGTACCAATTCGAGTGCATAGCCAGTGGCCAAGCCAGTTTCCATGGAGACCAGAGCACCACGCGCACGTCCGGGAATAGCTCCCTTGTACGGCATGAAGGAGTCAAACGTGTGATTCAACACACCTTCACCACGTGTTGCCGTCAGGAATTCCGTACGGAACCCGATAAGACCACGAGCGGGAACAAGGAATTCTGTGCGTACTTGACCGATGCCGGGATTCATGGCCGTCATCTCGCCTCGCCGCCTTCCCAAAATCTCGATCACCGTACCTACGTGGGCTTCAGAAACATCTACCGTAACGTGTTCGATAGGCTCAATGAGTTTGTCGTTCTCGTCGCGACGGAAGAGAACTTCCGGACGGGATACAGCGAACTCAAATCCTTCGCGGCGCATGGTTTCGATAAGGATGGCGAGTTGCAATTCTCCACGTGCCGATACCTTGAACGTGTCGGGAGAGTCTGTGTCGGTAACACGCAACGACACATTCAAGCGCAACTCACGATAGAGTCGTTCGCGAAGTTTTGGCGTAGTAACGAACTTTCCTTCACGACCAGCAAGTGGCGACGTGTTTACCATGAAGTACATGGCAATCGTTGGCTCTTCGATGTTTACATAGGAGAGCGGCTCGGTGCGAGACACATCGGCAATCGTCTCGCCAATGTACACGTTCTCAAAGCCAGAGAGGGCAATGATCTCGCCCGCTTCTGCTTCGTTCACTTCTGCACGACCTGTTCCCTCGAACGTGTACATCTTCGTGATACGTGCAGTCTCGCGCGTGCCATCGGGCTTGATCAACGAAACGTTGTCGCCAATCTTCGCACGTCCGTCGGCAATACGACCAACAGCAATACGACCCACATAGTCGCTCCAGTCGAGTGCCGAGATAATCATCGCGAATGGTGCTTCACGATCTACTTCAGGCGGAGGAATGTGTTCGAGGATGGCGTTGAAGAGCGGATCGAGTGTTTCGTTTGGATCGTCGAGCGACGTTTTCGAAATACCCAGTTTTCCAACGGCATAGATCACCGGGAAATCGAGTTGTTCGTATGATGCGCCAAGACTGATGAAGAGCTCCATCACTTCGTCGAGCACTTCCATAGGACGTGCATCGCTACGATCGATCTTGTTCACCACCACGATTGGCTGCAGTCCCATATCGAGGGCCTTGCGCAGAACAAAGCGTGTTTGTGGGAGTGGACCTTCTGCAGCATCGACAAGAAGTAGTACTCCGTCGACGAGCGACAGAATGCGTTCTACTTCGCCACCAAAGTCGGAGTGACCCGGTGTGTCGACGATGTTGATCTTTATACCCTTCCAATGCACGGATGCATTCTTAGCAAGGATGGTAATACCTTTTTCGCGCTCAAGATCATTGGAATCCATTACGCGTTCAACCACTACTTGGTTGTCGCGGAATGTGCCGCTCTGCCGAAGCATGGTATCCACAAGTGTGGTCTTGCCATGATCAACGTGAGCAATGATTGCGATGTTTCGGATGTCTGTTCTCGTGTGAAATGCCATGTTGGGGGTGATATCTGTTGAAGTAAAGCCAACAAATATAAGGAATTAGCCCAACGTGACCCACTTTGGTCAGCTCTCCGAAAACTCACCCTCCCACCGTGCCATGACAACGCTAGCCAGGCAATTGCCCAGCACGTTGACGCTGGTACGCGCCATGTCCATGAGTTCGTCGATACCGATGATCAAGTAAATAGGCTCAATAGGCAGTCCAAACGACGTGGCCGTGCCCATCAAGATCACGAGCGACGCTCGCGGAATGCCGGCCACGCCTTTGCTTGTCAGCATAAGCGTAAAGGCAATGATAATCTGCTGCGAGATGGGTACGTGAATGCCAACCGCTTGCGCAACAAAGACGGTAGCGAGCGACAGGTACAACGTTGTCCCATCTAGGTTGAACGAGTATCCGGTAGGCAGAACAAATGCCACAATCTTGCGCGGTACGCCAAGCTTCTCCATGTTTTCCATGGCCTTGGGAAGCGCGGCCTCTGAGCTTGTTGTGGCAAAGGCCAGCGATACGGGCTCTGCTACTGCACGTAAGAACTTTTTGATAGGGACGCGCGCTATCAATGCAATCGGACCCAGCACACCAAGCACAAACACCACGAGAGCCAGATAGAGTGTGCCCAATAGCGCGAAGAGATTGACGAGAACACCAATTCCCATGTGACTCACGGTATAGGCGATTGCTGCACCAACTCCGAGTGGCGCGATGTACATCACCACCTTCGTGAACTTGAACATCACTTCTGCGAGCGACTCCGTGAACGCGAGCATGGGCGCGCGTTTGGGAGCGGGCACCATGGCAAGTCCAATGGCAAAGATTACAGAGAACACGACAATCTGAAGTACTTGTCCTTCGGCCACCGACTTTGCAATGTTATCCGGGAAAATGTGCAACACCACATCCTGCCACGTTTGGGCGGCAACCTTCGGCACCTCTGCGGCAGGCATGAGGGCCATGTTTACGCCCACACCGGCTTGGGTAAGGTTAATGGCGGCAAGGCCAATGAAGAGGGCTATCGTCGTTACGATTTCGAAATAGAGCAACGACTTCCAACCAAGACGCCCAACCTGACGTAGATCGCTGTGTCCGGCGATACCAACGACGAGCGTTGCGAAGATCAGCGGACCCACAATAGTCTTGATCAGCTTCAAGAACACCTTACTCATCACATTCATGTTGGCAGCAATGGCGGGGAAGTCATATCCCAGCTCAATGCCTAAGAGCATGCTAAGCAAAATCCAGTTCGTGAGCGACTTGGATCGAAATGCGAGAAAGGTAAGGTAGGCGAGTATGGCAAGGCGAATGCCGCCAAACAGCTCGTTGGGAAGTCCCCACAAATGCACTTCGTTCGCATAGAATAAGGCGCCGTTGAGAAGGGCAAGCCCAAATTGGACGAACTGCATGGAGAGATCCGTTTTGCGTTAGAAGTAGTTCGATTCGTCTCGCCACCGAACGATCTTCCAAGGCACGTCGGCGCTCAATCGTTCGATGCGCAGACTAACGCGCCCTTGTGCACGGATCACATCGGTTGGTGAGAAGGTGATCGAGAGATTGAAGCCGCGTGAAATGTTTTGACCGAGCGAATCTCCGTCGGCGATTACAATCTCGTTCCAGATAAGGTCGAGCTGTTGCGAAGCGTTAAAGAGGCCCTGCGTTGCGAGCATGTCTTCGTCGCGACCCCACGTAATGTCGAGTGCCTTGTCGTAGTTGCGATAGACAAATGAAAAACTTCTATCGAGAAGTCTTCCATACGTTACCGTGTCCTTAAACACGTAGGCAAACCGAAAGTTTTGGAACACTCCCTCTACCGTTCGCTGGTCACCCAAGATGGGCGCCGTGCCCTGCTCTGTAGAGAGAGCGGGGGCAAACGGATTTGTGCAAGCAGTGAGGGCGCAACAGGCGAGCGCAGCAACAACTGCAAGGCGGAGTGATGCCGGGTGCATCACGCTCCGAACAACATCTTTCCAAGGCCAAAGAACCACGAGAGTCCGGCAACGAATAACGTCACGCCAGCAACACCCATGATTGAACCTTGTGCTTCGCTGTGAACCGACGAGCCACCGGCACCTAATGCAACGGCCATAATCCCGTAACCGATCCCAACGGCGTGCCACGACCAGT
>JBBRES010000194.1:0-4084 GCA_038202665.1 Kapaibacterium sp. (SeqCode)
GCCACGAAACACCATTATCGTCAGAGCCATACGCCTCGCCACTTCGTCCTACAAGAACATGATGTCCACCCGGACTCGTAGCCGTCTCCGGTACAATGCCCAACGATGCCACGCTAAACACGTTTGCCTTCCACGTACCACCGGCATCTGTAGAATTGGCGATTAAGTATGCGGCCGTCGATGTTTTTGTTGGTCGATACAACATGACGCCATTCTTTCCATCGCGGAAGGCCATGCCGAGGATCGTTCCTTGTGGGACATTGAATGAAGATGACGTCCACGTCTGACCTTTGTTCACCGTACGGTAGACGCGATTATTCGAACTAGCGAAGAAGCATGTGTCACCTATCCACTGCACGCTACCGCCAATTACCTTCTCACCGTTCACGGGCTGTGGCTTTGTTCCATACGCCGCCCATGCAGCGCCGCCATTTGTCGTGCGTCCAAAGCCCCACTGCGTAGACGCGGCGCTTCCAATACAGATGCCATTATTCGCATCGAAGAAGTGTACGTCGTCGAGCGTTGATGCGAACGCTGAGACACTTGTAGACGTCCAATTCGATCCTCCGCTCGTCGTGCGAAGAATAGCCGCAGTTGCACCACTGCCACCGCCTGCCCACGCATTGTTGGCGCTGATCGCCGTGAAGGCGGTTGCACGGAAGTTCAATTGATTGCCTGCATTTCCGAACGAGGATGCACGAATCCACACTGGTGCTGTTCCCAAATACATTCCTGTTGCCCACAACGCACCATCTGGTGCCAGTATGGCGTGATCGAATGTATACGGGCTGCTCGTTGCGCTCACTGCATAGTCAAGCGTGTTGTTCGTGGGCAAACGAACAGGCATTTGAATGAGCTCATAGTTGATGTACGTATTGCTCTTCAATCGGAATCCAAGTTGAATGGTTGCTTCGTACCATGGATACATTTCTCCTAACTCGATCTCGACATTTGCCGTCTTCGACTCACCCTGACCGATCGTGCCCATTGGCACTTCTGTTGTTGTTATGACCGTGGTGTACGGATCCAACGATTGCAAGGACACCGTCGCGTTCGGCGCACTGGCAAGTGCATTCGTGACCGTCACGGTGATGGTCACCTTCCCATTTTGTGTGATGGTGTTGCCGCTGCTTGACACGATTTTAGAAATGTACAAGCCAGGTAAGCGGCTGCCGGATGTGAATGAACTGTTGACGAGAAGAGCGTTCGTAGCATTCACTCGACCCCAGAACTGTTGCCGATTGTTAATGGCTCCGGGTAGCGCGTCACTAGTGGAGCGGATCTGCTGCATGATCATGAGTGGTGTCCAGTCCATGTGCTTGGTCTTGATCAAGCCACAGATGCCTGCAACAAGCGGACATGAGAACGACGTCCCAAACACAGAGTTGTAAGAGTTATTCGGATACGTAGAGGTAATAGCCTCACCCGGCGCGTAGGTTGTTGCCGCCCAACCATAATTGGAAAAACCACTTGGCACATCATTGTTGTTCACAGAGCCAACGGCCAGCACGTTCTCTGCACACGCAGGATAGAAAGGCTGGTCGTCCATGTTCACGCCACTGTTGCCTGTTGCCGCAACAACGAGCGATCCCTTTGCAGTAGCATAGTTCACAATGTCTTGCGCACTGGGGTCGGCGCCCGGACCACCCCACGAACAATTGATGATGTGGGCGCCAAGATCTGCGGCATACTTAATGCCTTGATAACCGCGGAAGATTCCACGCACGCCAGTTTGATCTGTACCACATTTGATTGGAATGATCGTGCACTCGAAACCTGTGCTCGCTACACCCTTCGCGTTGTTGGTAGCCGCGCCTGCACATCCGGCGGTTATCGTTCCATGCGATGTTTCGCCATCGACGTTCAATGGGTTTACGCGCGGATCGTTGTCTGGTTGAAACTGACCTGAGTAGGCCTGACCCGCAGACACATTGCCAACGAAATCCCATCCCCGAATGTCGTCGATATAGCCGTTGCCATCGTCGTCTTTGTTGTTGTTGGGAATCTCCCTGGGATTCGACCAGATTTTCGAGGCAAGGTCTTCGTGTTGCCAGTCCGTGCCGGAATCCACAATGGCAATCAACACATCCTTCGAGCCCTTCGTCACATCCCAAGCCCCTGGCATCTTCATCGATTGCATGTGGCCTTGCTGATTAAAACGAGCATCGTTTGGTGTGTACGCGAACTGATGCACACGCATCGGCACTGCATATTCTACGTCGGGATTTTTCATGAGCTCTTTGCAGAGATCATACGGTTCTATGGGTTCATCGTACTGCACGGTGAACATGCGATCGAGTCCTGTTGCTTGCACAAGAGGGTCAGACGCAGCCGATTCGTTCGGCAGTGCCGTATAGTCGATACTGCGAACATGCACACGTTCGAGGTCTACGTTCAATACGCTGCCTTGAAGTGTGCGCTCGCCCTTGATGGGCATGTGCACTGCGCGCGTCTTCACGATCACCACACCGCTCACGTACGAGCCTGTGGGAAGCTTGTCGATGCGCATCATCGTAGTTGTTGTTCGCACTCCGTTGGGAAGAGCGGCTGCCGGTCTGGCGATGGTGTAATAGTCGGTTGGTGGTGTTGCGGCAGAGAGCACAGCAACGTTCAATAGGAGGACGAACAACGATCGCATAGACTCTTGGAGATTGGTTGTGGAGAACTTCAATGTTACCGAATTACCTGAACTATCTGACTGTCACCTTCGGTCACAATCAGATAGGGTGCTGGAGAAAGGGCGGCGGGGAACCATCGTCCTTCGAGCATGCCATTGTGCTCTATGAGGGTGATCACGTCGACAATCTCGCCTAGCATCGAAACCACATACATCGTGTTCGATGTGCCCGGAAGTGCAGGGAGCGTAACCACGCAAGAAGATAAAACGATTGTTGGCGTTACAGTGAGATTGCTGGAACTCTTCGGTGCGTTTGAAACAGAGCTTGTAGGGTTGACGGCGATCTCGCCCCTACCGTAAACATCGTTGTACTTGCTTGTTACGTTGGGATACGTTTCGTACGGGTTCTCTGGAACGCCAATTCGAATCGGACGGACGCGAATGAATCTCGAAGACCCGATCATCGCCAACGGTGCGTAGACAAGCGCATCTTCGGGACGTGGTTCATAACGGATGATCTGCGTATACGGTCCATACAGCGTAGGCGCACCGTCAATCGAATATTCATTGGCGCCCTCTACTCGATCGAACACCGCCAACATACCCGCTTCGCTCGCAACAAGCTGTACAGACGTCATCACCATATCCATCAGCCGCAGTGTAGGATCTCCCATAAGATTGTTCTGTACGCCTCGCATTCCGAATCGAAATGGAACGGCCACTGTTGGCGCTGCTGCATCGATCACCATACTGCCCATGTACTCACCTGCATTGTTCTGCGAGGTAACAGCACAATCGCCGATGGTCTCTCCGTGTGCGAGTTGATGAAGGAACCAGTGTGGACGTCCACTCCATGCACACGTAAGCGTTGTGCCTTCGTTCGCAAGAGCCGCGCGCATGATGTTGTCTGTAGCATCAAAATCGCCGAAGTAGCTGCCGAACAATTCTGTGAACACGGCCTGAACTGGCTTTGTTGCAAAGTCGGCGGTTGTTCCCACGCCCGTGCAATGCTCATAACCACCACCTCCGCAGCCATAGGCAAGGAGTACAGAGGTCGTATCAAGACTCGGCCTGTTGCCACCAGCAAACCAGTCGCCTTCTATGATGTTGTTGTACCCTACAATCGCGCTGAACGATCTCCAACCACTTGCTGCGAACGCCTCGATGGTCACTTGTTCTGCGGTGCTATCGATGAACGGACCAAAATTATCGTCGATCAACGCCTGCATGCGAGGACGTGACTGCAACGTGCGGTATGCATGGTCTTTGTTCATGTATCTCCGAAGGAGTTCGAGCTCCATGTGCGAGGTATCGGAAACGGCCTGAAAGGCGGGAAGGCGGCGAAAGTCTACTCTGCCAATGGACACCTCCACATTCGTTGGGATCTGGCACTGATCGTACTTACCATCGGACGGTGCATTGCGATTATCGGGTCGTTGGGCAATGCTTGCCGACGTGATGTTCACC
>JBBRES010000195.1:0-4069 GCA_038202665.1 Kapaibacterium sp. (SeqCode)
GGTTGAGAAAGAGAAAAAGTTTCATTTTCACCTTCGACCCAGTCTGGGATTGACCTATGGTGAATCGAATTCAGACGGTGTAAAAACATCCAATCTGCAATGATTTGGCAACACGTCGATGGATATCTGTGGGCGTGCGCCAACGTCAACTACGCGAAGCTGACTCGCACAATTTGTCATGTCGATACGTCCGCCTTCGTCGCACACCATCGATCCACAAATAGCGGCAGGGAACGTCATTGAAAGTGGAATGGATTCGACACCATTCAAGAATGTTTCGAAAGTGAGCGTGGTAAGAACGTCCAATTCTCTCCCACTGGTGATGAGGAGCTCTACGTCGTCTTGCGTTCCAACGGCTGTTGTAGCAACGATTACAGCGTCCCGCGCATCTCGGAGTTGCACAGCGCCACGTCGATACATCAAATGTGCGCGAAGGGGATAGACCACATTTACTTCTTGCAGGCGCAGCACCGTGATCGTTGCCACGGCACCGGCCGGCACAGCATCGGTAGTCATCGAACAACGCAGCGTTTGCGAAGGGATGACGGTGATATTTACAGTGGCCTCTGCCCAACAACCATTGCTCGTTCCGCGAACGAGATATGAGGTGGACGTTGGTGGACGTGATGTAGGCGTGGCCGAGGTAGCGTTGTCGAGCCACGTTGACGGCGTCCACTGATATGTGTCTGCGCCACGCGCAACCAAGAACACCGTGCCGCCTTCGCAGATCGTTGTATCGGACGAGACGCTCACGCTGATCGACGGAAAGATCGACACTTGCACACTCGTACTATCGATGCATGCGCCCGATGTTCCTACAACGGTGTAGCGTGTTGTTTGAGATGGACTCACAGAGATTGTGCTGCCGGTGAATGACTCTCCGGTTGTGTTGTTGCGCCACACGTACGACTCGGAGCCATAGGCAGAGAGTTGAGCAGTTCCGCCGTTGCACATAGACGTATCCTTGGAGGCGGAGATCTTGATGGAACCAAAGCCAATGAAGACGCTTGCTGTGTCTACGCATCCATAGTCTGTTGTGACCGTCACGCGATAACGTGTGGGTGCTGTTGGACGTGACATTGGTGTGGCGGACGTGGGATCGTCGAGTCCGGTGGTGGGCGACCACCGATACGTGGCGCCACCGCTTGCCCACAGTGGCACGTTCGACCCCGCGCATACCGAGGTGTCGGGACGGATCTTGATTGTTGGTTGCGGGTGAACGTTAACGGTAATCGTTGCAGAGTCTACGCAGACGCCTGTTGAAATGATCACACGATAGGCAACCGTTGTTGGCGGAGCATCTCGGAGGATCGAATCTTTTGTGGTGACGTCGGGGCCATCGCTTCGCGTCCATCGGTACGACTCTGCGCCGGCCTTGGCGTGTAGGATGATCGTGTCTCCTTTGCAGATCTCGCGAGGTCCGTCGAGTGTGGCCTTGAACGACGTCACGAATATCGTCACCGTATCCACGTCCGGACATCCGAACTCATTAAAGCCCGTCACTTCGAAGGTGGTGGTGGTGAGCACATTGGCAAGTGGACTTGCTTTGGTGGAATCATCGAGAAACCTACCGGGCGACCATCGATACGTTGTTGCACCACGTGCTTGCAGCTTCACACTTCCGCCGGCACAAATGGTGACGTCGAATCCTGCATTCACATTAGGATTCGCATTCACTACCACTTGCATAGACAACGTCTTGGTGAATCCTTGTGCGTCGTAGATCACAGACACTGTGTACGTGCCAGCCCTTGCATAGACATGCTGCACTCGAGTTCCGCTGGCACGATTGTTTGCGCCACTTGTGGGATCACCAAAATTCCATGTGGCATTCGTGATGCCGGAGTCAGGGATGAATCGCATCGACGTTGCACGTCCGACGCACGCCGTATCCGACGTGATGTCGTACGTTACTTCATTCAAAAAGATGGCAGGCATGAAGTTCGGTAAACCAATCTGACTCATGCGTCCTTGCAGATCGACGGCCTTATCTCGAAACCCACATGCAAGTCCGCGCGAGTCGGGCGAGGCAATCTCAGCCATAAAGGTAATGCCTTCGGTGGCCATATAGATACGTCCATTCGGAGCCAGTTGCAGCGCGCCTGCACGTCGGGCGGTGGTAGAACCAACAATGAACATCAGTGGCGGTAGTGGCTGATTCAGATCGTACTGCATCACTACGTTCGAGTCGGTTCTTGTTGCGTACAAAAACCTTCCGCTAGGAGAAAACTCTACGCCATACAACGCAAAATTGCTTCCGTCAGCACGCTGCGCCACAATGCGCGCATTCGACACAACGCCTGTGGTTTTATTGAAATCAAACAACCACAATTGCTTTGCATTGGAACTCGCAAACGCTATGCGCGAACCTTGGAGGTTGGCCTTCATGTAGCCAATGTCTCCGAACAAGAGTTGCGGACCCGACTGAATCGTCGTTGGCGTTGCCGAGATACCGGCGGCCGTAACCGACCATACGTAAAACAAATTCGTATCGAGCGCATGTGCCACAAGCCACACATCTACACCATTGGCATGTCGGATTGCTGTGAGCTTTTCTGTTGACGGTGCGAGCAATGGTGTGTTCTTCTGCACGACTGTTCCAAGACCACCGCTTCCACCCATGTCTACCACGGAATAGTTCACGCCAAGCTTGTACGAATTCTCCGTCGCATCGGTGGTCACGATATAGTAGCGCTGAATATCTCCTGGCGCGGGAATCACGATGCTTGACTGCGTGGACGAATACGATCCGGCAAGGCCAACACCGCCGGACATCACTTGATGCGACTTGTTGTACACAAAACTTCCGTCGGTATAGAACAGAAGGTTGCCGGCCTTATCGCTCACTGTGGCACATCCCTCTTGGGTGTCCATCACACCATTCGTCAGCGCAATAGGCGTTCCCGTGGTGAAATTCACGCCACACCGCGTCCCGAAATACCAATTATCGCCCTCATTTGCAGAGAGCATCGCAGTGGAAAGGACAAGGAGGGCGAGAAGGAGGCATGGACGCATGCGGGAAAAATAGCGTTCCCATCGATACGGCCATGCAGGTGAACCCTATCTTTGTACGATGATTACCGTCCAGCTCCGACCAAAAGAAGAAGATCGAATTCGCGCCGGCCACCTCTGGGTGTTCAAGGACGAGATCAGCAAGATTCCCAACGTTGCGCCGGGAACGCTGGTACGTGTGATAGACCGACACGAAACGTCCTACGGCATCGGATTCTGCAATCCACTTTCTAAGATCACTGTGCGCCTGCTCGGCACGGAACGCGAACTCATCGACGTAGACTTCTTCACGGAACGTGTGCGCGCTGCGCAGCGATTGCGCGAACAGCTCCTGCCTGGTGAAACATCCTACCGGCTGCTCTTTGGCGAGAGCGATTTGATGAGTGGACTCATCATCGACCGATATGGAGACTACTTCGTGATCCAAATGCTTGCTGCCGGCATGGACCAACATCGCGACGATATCGTGCAGGCCATTCGTACCGTGTTTCCACATGCCAACGGTGTGGTTGAAAAGAACATGGCGCAAACGCGGTTGAAGGAAGGACTGGAGTTGCGTGAGGGTCTTGTGTGGGGCACGGTGCCGGAGACGGTAGACATTACAGAGAATGGCCTCACGCTACGGATTGATCTGGTGGGTGGACAGAAGACCGGATACTTCCTCGATCAAAAAATCAATCGCGCCGTGGTGGCACGGTTCTGCAGCGGCAAATCTGTCCTCGACTGCTTCTGCAACGTCGGCGGTTTTGCCCTGAACGCCGCAGCAGCCGGCGCAAGCGAGGCCGTAGGGGTAGATTCTAGTGCCGTGGCCGTTGCTGCAGCGCAACGCAATGCAGAGATCAACGGACTCACCAATGCGCGGTTTGAGGATGCGAATGTTTTTGAACTGTTGCGCGCACATGTGAACGAGGGGCGCACGTGGGATGTGATCATTCTCGACCCTCCGTCGTTCGCAAAAAGCAGAACTGTTTTGCGAAAAGCTCATGCGGGCTATGCAGAGCTCAACCGCCTTGCCATGAAGGCACTTGCGCCTGGGGGCATTCTTGTGAGTGCAAGC
>JBBRES010000196.1:0-4003 GCA_038202665.1 Kapaibacterium sp. (SeqCode)
TTGAACGACGATTGCGAAACAATGCTTCCAACCTGATCGACGATCTCCATGGATACCGTATGTCCTGTCCACTCCAGCGGTAGCGACACGGTCATCACATCATGCACGGGGTTCGGCATTACCGTAACGCCAGCCGTGAACAGTTCTTCTTGAACTGACGTTGGAAGTCCCACACAAATGGTCTGGCCGGACTCTGCGTGCACAAAACACGTCAATCCGCCCTCGCCTTGTTGTCCGCTACCTTGCCACGAAATAGTCCAAAACGGCGTGCCGGCAGGGAAGTCCAGCACCGCAGTAAGGGCAGAGCTGAGAATGGTAAACTGCGGCATGCTATCCGGATTGGCCTTGTGAAAGGTATCGTAATCGCCGTCTGTACCAAGCGCCGCAATTAATGCAGTGCCTTGTAGGTAATTCGTTGGTACGGGATTCAAACCAAGATCACCAGGGCCAAATCCGCCTGGTATCGTACCGGCAGGTAGGTCGATGGCGGTACACGATCCGAGAAGGCGAATGAAAGGACTGATTAGAATGGTGTCTTTACTGGCCGAATGGAACAGGTAGGCCCACGCAGAGGACTTCCCGTTGGTGAGATTCATTCCCACGTCGATGGTTGTGGTGGCAATCGGCACGCTTGCTTTGAACGTCGCTATGCCGATCAACTGAGCGTCAGCTGCGAGCTTCGTGGCTGCCGTTTGAGCCGCGGCCTGACAATCCTTAGGCAAAAACGGTGCAACAAGCTGCGAAAAAGCCGTCGTCGAGGCAAAGACTAGCAGAGCAAGGAACGAGAAAAGAACCTTCATGGGAAACCCTCGTTGGATAAGTGTTGAGCATCAAATCTACCGAAAATGGCGCCACCTCGTAACTTTGTAGCCTATGACAAAAAACGAATGGCTCGACGTTGCGCGAACGCTGATCGCTTCGCGCACAATGGACATCATTGAAGAGACAGACCTTGCTCCTTCCGGGAAGGTTACGTATCAGTTCTCCGCGCGCGGACATGAGCTTGCGCAAATCATCCTTGGTCGTGCCATGCGACAAGGACACGACGGTGCAACGGTGTACTATCGTTCTCGTCCGTTCGTACTGGCCGCCGGTATGACCCTCGAAGAGGGCTTTGCAGGTCCGCTTGCGAAATCGGGAAGTAGGAATGGGGGAAGGGACATTGGTGTGGTACACCACCTACCCAATCGCAACGGTGTAACAGTGTTGCCGGCATCGGGAGATGTTGGTGCGCAATACACTCCTGCTATCGGATGGGCACAGGCTATCAAGTATCGAACAACGGTCTTGCATGATGCATCATGGTCGGGCGCCATTGCCGTTGCACTCGGCGGCGATGGATCTGTTGCAACGAATGGGTTCTGGGCCGCTCTTACCATTGCCACCACACAAAAGCTGCCGATGCTCTTCTTCATTGAAGACAATCAATTCGGCATTTCCGTACCAGGGTCGTTCCAGACTCCTGGCGGCAACATTGCTTCGAACCTTGCCTCCTTCGCAAACCTTCGAATTGTGGAAGTAGATGGTAGCAATCCGGACGAAGCAGATCGGATGATTTCGAAGACGATCGATCATGTGCGAGAAGGTCGCTCGCCGGCGCTGATGCGCGTGCGCGTGCCGCGTTTGTGCGGACATTCCGGTGCCGATAATCAGTCGTACAAAACAAAAGAACAACGCGAAGACGAAGAAGCACGCGATCCACTCTTGAAGCTCAAAGACTTTTTTGAGCGCAAGAAGTACATGTCGGCTGAACAATGGGACGAGTTCACAGCTGCAATCGAAGCCGACGTGCGAGCCGCGGCTGATGCTGCGGTTGCACAGCCGGAGCCGGTACCTACTGATGCCATGAGTCATGTGTTCTACGATGGGAAGCCCGCGCTGCATGGTGGAATGATGAGCGATGGTATCGAGCCACTCACAGCATCAGGTGTCATGGAGGAGCAAGGAGGCAGGGTGAATTTGATTGAAGCCGTCAAGCGTACACTCGACTACGAACTCGCCAACAATCCTCGCGTTCTCGTGTTCGGCGAAGATGTTGGTGTGAAAGGTGGAGTGCATGGCGCTACCGTCGATCTGCAGATCAAGCACGGTGTAGATCGTGTGTTCGACACGTCGCTCAGCGAAGAGGGCATTATTGGTCGCGCCGTTGGAATGGCCATGGCCGGACTTGTTCCTGTACCAGAAATCCAATTCCGCAAGTACCTCGATCCGGCAACGGAACAGATCAACGACTGTGGCACACTGCGATGGCGCACGAATGGTGAATTCGCAGCACCCATGGTGTTGAGAATCCCAGTGGGATTTTCAAAACGCACGGGCGATCCTTGGCATAGTGTGAGTGGCGAGGCCATCTTTGCGCATACGGTTGGATGGCGCGTGGCAATGCCGTCGAATGCACAAGATGCGGTGGGGCTTTTGCGTACGGCACTTCGCGGGAACGACCCAACGTTCTTCCTCGAGCATCGTGCCATTCAGGACACCATGCCGGGTCGTGGCGTCTATCCAGGAGATCAATACGTTCTACCGTTTGGCGTTGCAAACATCGTTCGCAGCGGCTCGCGTGCAACCATCGTGTGTTGGGGAGAAATGGTTCATCGTGCAAAGGGTGTCGTAGAGGCGATGAACGAAGACATCGAGATCATCGATCTGCGAACGATTGTGCCGTGGGACCGCGAAACCGTTGTTGCAAGCGTGCGCAGAACGTCGCGGTGTATGGTGTTGCATGAAGACACGATCACGTGTGGTTTCGGTGCAGAGATTACGTCCGAGATCATGAAGGAAGCGTTCACGCATCTCGATGCACCTGTGGTACGTCTTGCAACGCCCGACATGCCCATTCCCTACAACAAGGGGATGATGGATGTGGTGATTCCGAATGCCGACACGATTGAACAACAACTTCGATCGTTGCTCGCGTACTAACACTGTGAAAAAACTCATTCTTCGGAAGGCCACACCTACTGCTCTTGGCAGTGGTGTGTATCGCATTCCGTATGCGGAAGAGTTGAATCCCGCACAACTCGAAGCGGTGATGCACACAAGCGGACCTGCCCTCGTACTTGCAGGGGCGGGCACAGGCAAAACACGCACGCTGGTGTATCGCGTAGCACGCTTAGTCGAAGACGGCATTCCGCCAGAGAGCATCCTCTTGCTCACCTTCACACGAAAGTCTGCATCGGAAATGCTCCGGCGCGCCACGGCGTTGCTCGACGGACGTTGCGAACGTGTTGCGGGTGGCACGTTCCACTCGTTTGCGCATTCTATCCTGCGCCGCTTTCCTTTCATCCTTCAGCCATCAGTCGAGACGGGTGCGTCTGCATTCACCGTCATGGACCAAGCGGACGCGGAAGACGCGATGAATCTCGTGCGCGGAAAGTTTGATGTGGCGGCTCTCAAAAAACGATTTCCGCAGAAGCATACGTTGTACTCGATGTATTCAACTGCCGTGAATACTGCACAAACACTGCACGACGTGATCGTCGACCAGTATCCGCAATTCATCGAAGAAGAGACGCGCATCGCGGCCGTAATCAGGGCGTATGGTGCCTACAAACATGAGCACCAACTTGTGGACTACGACGATCTCTTACTCTCGCTCTTGGCACTCACAAAGCACGAAGAGATTGGGCCATTACTTCGGTCGGCTTATCGTTTTGTGATGATCGATGAATACCAAGACACGAACGTTCTTCAACACTCCATCATCAAAGGTCTTGTTGGAGAAGAAGGCAACGTCATGGCCGTTGGCGACGATGCGCAAAGCATCTATTCGTTTCGCGGCGCCGATGTTCGCAACATTCATTCTTTTCCGGACGCCTACGAAAACACACGTCTCATCCGACTCGAACACAACTATCGCAGCACACAACAGATATTGAATGTGTGCAATGCCATCCTTCGAGATGCGCCGATGATGTTTGAAAAAGAGCTCTTCTCGGAACGAACCGATGGCGACGCTCCCTTGCTCATCTCTTGTCAAAACTTGCGGGCTGCGATCGCCGCC
>JBBRES010000197.1:0-3992 GCA_038202665.1 Kapaibacterium sp. (SeqCode)
GTGTTCGCGCCAGCGATCATCGATTGTTCGGAGCGCTGACCATCGTTCGATGGCAGCCATGAACTGCGAGCCGAGGAGGCCTTCTTTGCGTTCAAAGAAGTCCATTGCTGCGGCAACGATCTTGTCGGTTACCTCTTCTTGACGCATCGTATCAAACTGACCTTCTGAAATGTCCGCTTCACATAAGAGCGTCGTACGAACAGCATTCTTCAGACCATCGAGATCGCGCTCTTTATGGAACTCTTCATACCAGTCCTGAGCCATTTCGGTAGCGTATTCAAAGAGATCGCCCTTCAGACGCTCACCCATCAAGGCATGTCGCCTGCGATCATAGATCACTTCACGCTGCTGATTCATGACGTTGTCGTACTCGAGAAGTCTTTTCCGAATGCCGAAGTTGTTCGTCTCAACTTTCTTTTGCGCGTTCTCTACAGACTTGGTGACGAGCGGACTTTGGATTGGCTCTCCCTCTGGTACTTTCAAGCGTTGCATGACGGCAGCGATTCGTTCGCCACCGAAGAGACGCATGAGGTCATCTTCGAGAGCAATGAAGAATTGTGAAGAACCAGGATCGCCCTGACGACCGGCACGACCACGCAACTGCCTGTCGATACGACGTGCTTCGTGACGCTCTGTACCAATGATAGCAAGTCCTCCGTTCGCCTTGACGTCAGCATCCAGCTTAATGTCTGTACCACGACCTGCCATATTCGTTGCGATCGTCACAGCACCTTTCCGCCCTGCTCCTTGCACGATCTCGGCTTCGCGCTGGTGTTGCTTCGCATTGAGCACGTTGTGCTGGATGTTGGCGCGTTTAAACATCTTACTCAGGACCTCCGATACTTCAACGCTTGTGGTACCAATCAAGACGGCACGGCCATTCTTGATGTATTCCGCAACGGCCTCGGTAACGGCATTGTACTTCTCGCGCTTCGTGCGGTAAATGAAGTCGTCGATATCCTTGCGTTGAATGGGGCGATTCGTTGGAATCACCACAACGTCAAGTTTGTAGATCTCGTAGAATTCTGCCGCTTCTGTTTCCGCCGTACCGGTCATGCCGGCAAGTTTGTGATAGAGACGGAAATAGTTTTGCAGCGTGACAGTGGCAAACGTTTGTGTGTCTTGTTCAACAACAACGGCTTCCTTTGCCTCGATTGCTTGGTGAAGACCATCGGAATACCTACGTCCATCCAGAATGCGACCTGTGAACTCATCCACAATCTTGATTTTTCCATCCTGCACCACATACTCGTCGTCGCGCACATAGAGTGTGTATGCACGCAAGAGTTGGTTGATGATGTGAATGCGGTCTGATCGCTCGGAGAAGACACGCATGTACTCGTCCTTCTTCAGCTGCTTCTCTTGACCTTGTATAGTTGGATCGCCTTCGAGTGCACTCATCTGTGTTGCAATGTCCGGAATCACGAACATCTCGGCGTCCTCTTGTGCGCCAGCTAGAAGTTCGCGACCCTTGTCGCTAATGTCGATGGAATGATTCTTTTCGTCAACGGTGAAGAACAACTCGTCGTCGACGGCATGCATGGCCTGACCTTGATCTTTCATGTGATCCAATTCAGTATCACGCATGAGTTTTAGGTTGTCAGGGTCTTGCAGCATCTTGCTCAACCGCGAATGCTTTGGCATGGCACGATAGGCCATGAGCAAGTTCACGCCGGCTTTTGTTTTGTCTTCCTTCGAGGATGATTGGAGCAGTTTCTCGGCATCGGCCACGAGTGAGTTTACAAGGCGTGCTTGCACTTCAGTAAGGCGCTTCACGCGCGGATTCATGTCGTTGAATGCCGTATCACTAGCCGTGCCGATAGGACCCGAGATGATCAGTGGCGTACGAGCTTCGTCGATGAGCACCGAGTCCACTTCGTCGACAATAGCGTACCAGTGGCCGCGCTGGACCATGTCTTCAGCACGATCTACCATGTTATCGCGCAGGTAGTCAAATCCAAACTCGTTGTTCGTTCCCCACGTAATGTCGGCCGCGTACTCCGCAAGACGCTGCTGCGGTTGCATGTTGCTTTGAATGCAACCAGTTGTAATGTCGAGCGAATCGAACAACGGCTTCATCCACTCTCGGTCACGACGTGCGAGATAGTCGTTCACCGTTACAAGGTGTACACCACGTCCAGCTAATGCGTTGAGATACATTGGCAGCGTTGCAACGAGCGTCTTCCCTTCGCCGGTTGTCATTTCGGAAATCTTTCCTGCATGCAGCACAGCACCACCGATAAGCTGCACATCGTAGTGGACCATTTCCCATACAGAGTCCTGACCTGCCACGAGGTAGCGATGGCCATTCAAGCGACGAGCTGCCTCTTTTACGACGGCGAAAGCTTGCGGGATAAGTTCGTCGAGCTTGCCTTGGATTGTCGTGAATCGCTCTTTCTCCAGATCGTTCAATCGCGAGTAGAGATTGGAGCGGTCTGTGTGCGACATGTCGGCATCCGTGATCAGCTTTTCGCGAATCGTATCCTCTTCCTCTTGCAAGTGAAGGACAGAGCCTTGTACAATGTCGCGGAATTCCTTTGTTTTTGCGCGGAGTTCGTCGTCCGACAACGAAGAGAGCGTAGCAAACACGTTGTTGATCTCTTCAACGACTGGTAGTAGGGCTTTGACGTCCTTGTCGTGTTTCGTACCGAAGACCTTCTTGAGCAGGTTGATCATGTTCGTAGGGAGAAATGGCAAAGGCGCGTGGACGAAAGCCCGAGGAGCGTATTTGACGCGCCGGACAAGACCTCAAAATTATCGTAATTTGGCGGCCCCGCCAACTTTCCACTGCGAAAGGGACCATCATTGGTAGACCTGAAGATCTATACCCCCGAGCACTTACTCGCCCAAGCCGCTGAGGCAGCCGAGCATCTTGGCTACAAAACGCTTGAATTCTACGTGGACGAGAACGGTGGACTGGCCAAGCACGTGACCGAAACCGTGGGTACGTTTTACCTCTCGCCCTCCGGAGGGACCTTGCGTGATACGAACCTGAACATTGTGTTGTACAGTGCAAAGTTCGATCTCTATAAAGGCTTCGGTCGCGCGTGATCTATCTAGACAACTCAGCTACCACGCGCATTGACGACGACGTCCTCGATGCCATGCTTCCATGGCTCCGTGAAGAATATGGGAACGCTTCTTCTGTGTACGCCCTGGGCAGGACGGCTCGTGTCGCGATCGAAGATGCTCGCACCGAGATTGCATCGTTGATGAACGCCCATCCGGCTGAGATCATCTTCACGAGCGGCGGCACCGAAGCGAACAACACCATTCTGAAGACGTGCCTGTACGAATCAGCACTTGTGCGGCGCATCGTTCATTCTGCAACCGAACATCACGCTATACTCCATCCGCTTGACGTCATACGGCAGCAAGGTGGCGAGGTGCACGAATGTTCTGTTGATGAAGATGGTAGAATCGACCCTTCCTCCCTTGTAACCTTCAACGATGCATCCTCCTTGGTAACAGTAATGCATGCGAACAACGAAACGGGAGTGGTACAGCCGATCAAGAGCTTGAGAGCGGCACTTCCACTTGCACGGATCCATACGGATGCGGTGCAATCTTTTGGAAAGATCCCGTTCGATGTTCAAGAATTAGGTGTTGATTTCGCGTCGCTTTCGGCCCACAAAATCCATGGTCCCAAAGGAATCGGAGCAATGTTCATTCGCAAGGGACTCGATGTGAAGGCGCACCAACAGGGCGGAGCCCAAGAACGGAACCGTCGTGCCGGAACAGAGCCAACAGCGCTGATCGTTGGATTCCAGGTTGCTGCTCGTAACGCTGTTGCAGCACTCGAGCAGCGTGCATTGCATATGAGGGCGCTCATTGATCGAGCTCGAACGCAGATTGCTGCGTCGATTCCGAACATTAGGGTGAATACCCCCGTCAATGAAACCCTTCCGCACATTTTGAATCTTTCGTTCTTAGACGCAGAGATGATCGATGGCGAATCACTCCTACAGTCTACCGACATGCGGGGTCTTGCC
>JBBRES010000198.1:0-3989 GCA_038202665.1 Kapaibacterium sp. (SeqCode)
TGAATCTTTCACTGGATATAGCCTACCGCTTTGGTACAATGCGTTTCGGATTTCGTAGCTCCGAGCTGCGGGATGAAGACACTTAAGCAAGACGCAACATCCTGCGATTTGAGGGGCGGCCATTGATGTGCCACCGGCAAAGATGAACGTTCCGCCGGATGTGCCAGTGATCACACCAACACCCATCGCCATAACATCCGGTTTGATGCGGCCGTCGGCTGTTGGACCAACCGATGACGATCGTGCGGCTGTATCACCATCTTGACGCACGTTACCAACTGCGATAACGCTGTCTGCATCTGCGGGGGAGATGAGTGACCGTGGACGTTGACCATCGTTTCCTGCTGCCATCACACAGACCACTCCGTTTGCAACGGCCATGTTGACGGCTTGTGCTTCGAAGGTGGTCTTTCCGTCGAAAAGAGAGTAGGGCGTCTCTGCCTGCGCTGAGTCGAAGTATCGATATCCGACAGATGCCGTAATCACATCGGCGCCTTGTCGTTCAAGCCATTCTACAGCCACGGAATAGTTGTCTTCTTCTCTACGAAACTCACCACGCATGTCTTCTGATTTAGCCAAGAGGAATGATGCGCCTGGTGCAATGCCGATGAGTGTGTCTGGTGTGAGACCGGCGATTAGCGACATCACCAGCGTACCATGTCCGTCTTGATTCTCTACATCGTTCGAGTCGTTCGACGTAACCGTATCACCATACACCACATCGTATTCACCAAGCACAAGCGTATTGCGAAATGTGTTGTTCGCACGCCAGCGGAAACCATTGTCTACAATTCCAATCACCACACCTTGACCAAACACACCGGCTTCATGAAGGACTGGTGTGTTCAAGAGCACGTTCTGTTGCAGAGAAAGTCCGTAGCGCATGGGGGAGCAATCGTCGAAGTGCGCACCGAGTCTATCTACTGTCCGATTTGGCTCTGCAGGCAAAACATACGACACGTCGGCTGTGCGTTGAACAGCGCGCACAAATGGTGCAGATCGAAGAGAGACGGCCATGCTGGAGTCGATGTTCGCAAGGACGCAATTCCGCCAACGGCTTGGTGTTGTTGCAATGATTCCGCGCACGGCGAGCGAGTCGAGATACGGCGCATAGATCTCCACGTCATCATATCCAACGAGCGGGTTCACACCGTGTTGCGTTCTGCGTGCAAGGGCCTTCAGAGAAAACTGCTGGAGTGTTCGCATGTACAGTGCGGTGCCTGGTGTACTTGGCAGAGGCCCTTTGTTCACAAACGTAATGCGATACGTGCCCACCTGGGCCCAAAGTCCTCCGGCACAAAGAAGAAGGAAGGCAACGAAGGCGAGTGGCTTTTCGTAGTTTTGATGTTTCGTACTTACCATTCGGGTCAAAAGCATATGAATGTGTCGGGAGAAAGTGCCTGGTTCGATCGGTCATCTTGGTCGGTGATCGAGATGCATGGGAACGACCGATTCGATCTGTTGAACCGACTCACCACGAACGACCTTTCGTCGATGCCGGTGGGAAGCGGAAAGCAAACCGTCATTCTAACAGACAAGGCGCGAATCATCGACGTTGTGACGGTGTGTTCGTTACAGGATCGGGCCTTACTCATTGCATCCCCTTCAATGGCGCCGCGCATCCAGCAGTGGTTACGAACATACACCATCATGGATGATGTTCGAACGAAGGACGTATCGGAATCCACTGGACTTATCGAGATTATGGGTTCGCGTGCCTCGGACGTCGTCGCCGAACTCACCGGAACGAACCCTGCCTCCTTGCCACTCTCCCACACACTTGAAACGCACATCGGGGCAGATGACGCTCGTATTGTACGCATGCCATCGGTCATGGAAACATCGTATTGGATCGTTGCTCCGCGCGCCACAACGGAGAATGTGCGAGCCACCCTTGAAGATTCCACGCACGCGATCCCAATGATTATGGAGTCGGAGATGACGTATCTGCGCGTGCGCAATGGCATGGGCGAGCAAGGACATGAGTGGACGGAAGCGTATAATCCGCTTGAGGCGGGACTGCTGCATCTGACGAGTTTTACAAAGGGATGCTACATCGGGCAAGAGGTGATTGCGCGTCTTGACAGTTACAACAAAGTAAAGCAGAGGGTGATGGGATTTGTGTCGGCGGGAAGCATGGAGGAAGGGCAAGAAGTCCTTGTGGACGGCGCCGTGGTTGGATCTATCACCACCGTAGTTCCGTCGATGAAATCGGGCACGATAGGCCTTGGCTACATCCGTGGGGAGCATGCTCATCCCGAGGCAACCGTTCAGGTGCGTAAAGATGGTGTCGTCTTCGATGCAACAATCCACCTTCTTCCGATGCAGGACTAACATGAGCGTGGTCTTCATTACCGGTGGCGGCAGACGTCTTGGACGCGCCATAGCGCTTGGTTTTGCTGAGCGTGGCTTTGATGTGGGCATCACGTTTCATGCTTCTGTGGACGAAGCCGGCGCAACAGCAGACATGATCCGCGCCTTGGGCAAACGTGCCCATGCAGTTGCCGTGAACGTCGCAGATGAAGACGCACTTGCAGCCGCGTTTGACGTCCTCGTGAGCGCATTGGGTGCTCCCGACGTTGTTGTATCGAATGCGGGTGTGTTTCCGGAGGCGAATGCCCATGTAGAAACAGCCGACGTGCGTGCAGCGATTGATGTGAATACTCTGCCGCTCGTGACACTTGCGCGCTGTATTGAACGTCACCCTGCCTCGCAGGGAACTCGACTTGTTGCGTTGAGTTCACTCGGGGGATTTGAGATCTGGAAGGACCGACTCGCATACAATGTTTCAAAGTCTGCGTTGAACACCGTCGTCCAATCACTCGCCCGTTCGATGGCGCCGACGGTCACCGTCAACGCCGTTGCGCCGGGAGCAATTGAACAGCCTTCAGAGCGGACGGATGCTGATAACGGACTAACGGCACGAGAACGAATTCCGATGAAGAGGTATGGTACGGCAAGCGATGTGTTCGATGCCGTTTGGTTCTTCTCCACAACATCAACCTATATCACCGGTCAGATCTTACGTGTGGACGGTGGATATGGACTTGTTCGATAACTGAAGGCACGATTTGTATGGCAGCAAGAGCCCCCAAAAAGAAGACGGTGGACGACACACCTCCGCACGGAAAACGTGCGCCAAAGGCCTACAACAACAAAGAATTTTTGATGAGCAAGGATGCACGTCTGCTTCGCATTATCGCGGAGTACATGCATCCGGAGCACCAATTCAAAAAGCACTCTGTGCATCACACTGTGATCTTCTTTGGCTCGGCACGCATCAAAAGCAGAGAGCAATACGATAAGATTATCGACGATCTGATGGAGAGTCGCGGTCGCGCTACGCGCGAGCAACGAGAGCGCATTCGATTGACGCTGGCGAAGGTGCGAAAAGAACGTGTGATGGCTCAGTACTATCATGCAGCCGAAGACCTTTCGCGTCGCGTCACCGAATGGGCGATGACCCTTCCTCCTTCCCAACGTTTTGTGATCTGCAGTGGCGGTGGACCTGGAATCATGGAAGCAGCGAATAAGGGTGCGATGGAGGCAGGGGGCTTGTCGATCGGTTTGAACATCTCGTTGCCATTTGAGCAGTATCCCAATCCTTACATCTCCGATGCCTTGAATTTCGAATTCCACTACTTCTTCATGCGAAAGTATTGGTTCGCGTATTTTGCAAAAGCATTAGTGATTTTTCCAGGTGGATTTGGAACACTCGACGAGTTAATGGAGCTGCTCACACTTGTGCAAACCGAGAAAATCAAGAAAGAGATGCCCATCATCGTTTACGGCGAACGTTTCTGGAAGAAGGTCATCAATTTCGATCACCTCGTACGGACGGGCATGATCTCGAAAGAAGACTTGAGTGTTCTGCACTTTGTGAATTCACCAGCCGAGGCATTTCGTGTGTTGAAGAAACGACTGATCGATATACATGACCTTGACTGATCAGGATATTGAGATATGTCTGCGTTTGGCGGACGACCCGG
>JBBRES010000199.1:0-3980 GCA_038202665.1 Kapaibacterium sp. (SeqCode)
CGATGGCACGGTGGTGTTTACTTCTCTCGTCCAATCGTAGCTGAAGCCCAACAGATTCAACTGCCTCTTAAACGTCGCGATATTCGTTTCCGTCGCAATGGCCGGTGGAATGCCGGTGGTCATCGAATAGCGTTCGGTGGGCAGACCGAATGCATCAAAGCCCATGGGATGGAGAACGTTGTATCCGCACATGCGCTTAAAGCGAGCAACGATATCCGTTGCTGTGTATCCTTCGGGGTGTCCGATATGCAGTCCCGCACCTGATGGATAGGGGAACATATCGAGAACGTAATACTTGGGCTTAGAATGGTCGTCGTCAACACGATTGGTGTTGTTGTCGGCCCAGTACTGTTGCCATTTTGGATCGATCGTCGAGAACGGAACGTGCATGAGGTGCTAAACAGTGGTGCAGAAGGTTTGTAATATACGAACGGCGTATATTCGGGGCTCACTTTAGGCACCACACTCCATGCAATACGTATCACTAGGGCGCTCTGCTCTTCAAGTATCAAAACTCTGTCTCGGGACCATGAATTTCGGTCATGTGACCAGCGAGGCCGACTCGTTCGCCATCATGGACCGTGCGCTTGAGCACGGAATCAATTTCTTCGACACAGCCGACGTGTATGGCTTTGAGAAGGGGCGTGGTACCACAGAAGAAGTTATTGGTAGATGGATGAAGCAGGGGGGAGGGCGGCGAGAGAAGATCGTTCTCGCCACAAAGGTCTATGGATTCATGTCGGGCGCCGTGAATGACCGCGGCTTGAGCGCCTATCATATCCGCAAGGCGTGCGAGGATTCATTGCGTCGGATGCAGACGGACCACATCGACCTTTATCAAATGCACCACATCGACAAAAAAGCACCGTGGGAAGAAGTGTATCAGGCGATGGAACAACTCGTGCGCGAAGGCAAGATCACCTATTTGGGATCGAGCAATTTTGCGGGATGGAACCTTGCGCAAGCAAATGAGATTGCGATGAAACGAAACTTCCTGGGACTGGTGTCTGAGCAAAGTGTGTATTCGCTTCGTAACAGACATATCGAGCTAGAGGTGATTCCTTCTGCACGTAACTACGGTATGGCGATCCTTCCATGGAGTCCGCTTGCTGGTGGACTGCTCTGTGGTGTTTTCACAGAAACCGACACGGTACGTCGTCAACGTCCGGCGCTTCTTGCGTCGGCCGAAAAACTACGTCCACAAGTAGAAGCATACGAAGCACTTTGTAAAGAGATCGGCGTAGACTTTGCAGACGTGGCGCTCGCTTGGGTGCTTTCGCGCAAAGACGTCACGTCGCCCATCATCGGTCCGCGCACCATGGAACAACTAGAGGCAAATGTAAAGGTGCTCGACGTAGTGCTTGATGAAGCAACGCTTGCACACTTGGACGGGATCTGGCCCGGACCAGGAGGAGAGGCGCCAGAGGCGTATGCGTGGTAAGAACAGAAAGCGAACGATCATGTACCTGCAGACGAATGACGTTAAAAAACCGGAGCACATCAAATGACAAAAAAGTTCTTCCTTGCCGCCTTGCTCCTTACCGTGAGTTTCTGTTTCGAGCTTGATGCACAGACAGTTGGTGTGCTGTTGAAAGACTCCGCGAGAATGTACGATGGATATACGCTGTTCGCACCGCAGCAAGCAACAACCACCTATCTCATCGACCGAGATGGACAAGTGGTCCATACGTGGCCAGGGCGGTATAGAACTGGTCATGCCGTTCGACTCTTGTCAGATGGTTCGATTATTCGAGCAGGAACTCCAAGTGTAAAAGATCCACTTGCTGGTGGTGGCGCGGGTGGTTCGCTCGATCGGTTTACGTGGGAAGGTGAGCGCACGTGGTCGTATCTCTACTTCTCAGATTCGGGACGTCAGCATCACGACCTCGACATTATGCCTAACGGAAATGTACTGTTCACTGCGTGGTACCCAGTGTCGAGAGCTACGGCACTTGCGCTCGGTAGAATCGACACGTTGCTAACAGACACCACATTGTGGTTCGAGCGCATCATCGAGGTGCGGCCTGTTGGTGCGGATAGTGGTGAGATCGTGTGGACGTGGGATGCGCGCCAGCACTTGATCCAGAACGTAGATCCCACAAAGGCGAACTACGGAGTATTGAGCGAACATCCCGAGCTGATCAACATCAACACGGGTGGCAAAGTAAAGGACTGGTTGCATATCAATGCGATAGCATATAATCCTGACCGCGACGAAGTGATGGTGAGTTTGCATGGTATCGACGAATTCATCGTGATCAAGAAGAGCACCGGCGCCATCGTTTATAGATGGGGCAATCCGATGAACTACGGTCGAGGGTCCGTTGAAGATCAAAAGCTCTTTGGTCAGCACGACACACATTGGTTAAAGACTGGTCTTCCCGGCGCCGGACATATTTCTGTATTCAACAACGGCAACGGTCGTCCCGGCGGCAACGCCACGGTACTCGAAGAACTCGTTCCGCCTCTCGATGCATCAGGCAACTATGTCCTGGAAGATGGAAAGCCGTTTGGTCCTACAGAATCTGTATGGCAGTATAAGGGGCAAGTTGGCGAGGTCTTCTACGCGCAGAATATCAGCGGTTGGTCACGTCAGCCAAATGGAAATGCCGTTGTGTGTATGGGGCCTGTAGGAACGTTCCTAGAGGTAACGTTGGAAGGTGAACTCATTTGGAAGTATGTGAGTCCAGTTGGGTTGAATGGCGTTGTGATGCAAGGACAGACACCTATGAATGCCAATGTCTTCAAGATCTCTCGCATCTCGCTCGACCATCCTGCGTTTGTGGGACGTACGCTTGCACCTATGGGAAAGCTCGAAGATGGTCCGCTGAGTGTTGCTGAGTTTGCAGACGTTGAAGGCATCGACATCAACTATGCTCCAGGCGCAGAGCGTGCAACCATTACATGCACGTCGCCACAACGCGTGCAGATCTCTGCATACGACGTGTTGGGACGAACACTCGGCGTGGTGTTGGACGGCGAACTTGAGAATGGCATTCGCAGTGTAGACGTTCCGCGTGGGACGCTCTTTTTGTTTGCAAAGGCACGTCCGTGAGATTGCTTGCATTGATTGTTATGACAGTTGCCTCGTGCGTTCTTCACGCACAAACGGTTGGCGTACTCACGAAGGATTCTTCGCGTATGCAACCTGGGTTCACGTTGTTTTCGCCAACGTTTTCAACTACGACGTACTTGATCAATTCTTCCGGTGAGTTGTTGCACACGTGGCCAAGCGCGTATGTGAGCGGACTCGCAACACTCTTGTTGAACGATGGGGCCATCCTTCGTGCGGGCAAACGTCCACTCACGAAGCCGGGCGATATCAATGTTGTGGGTGGCGGAGTGGTGGAGATCATCGATTGGAATGGGAACGTCCGGTGGACGTTTGAGCGCTCCTTGCCAACGGGCGTAACGCACCACGACGTCGAGGCGATGCCGAACGGTAACGTGATGCTCACGGAATGGTACATCATCTCGAAAGACTCTGCAAGAGCACTCGGACGCGTAGATACGAATATGCGAGACTCGGTGTTCTGGCTTGAACGCGTGATCGAGGTGCGCCCCGTGGGAGCAGACAGTGGTGAGGTTGTTTGGCAATGGGATGCTATTGACCATCTGATACAGAATGTTGCGCCAGAGAAGGTGAACTATGGTGTGCTTTCTGAGCACCCCGAGCGACTCGACATCAATGCAGGAACGAGCTATCCAGACTGGCTGCATTTGAACAGTGTGCGTTACAACGCTTCACGAGACGAAGTAATGATCAGTGTTCATGGTGTTAATGAAATACTCGTTCTTCAGCGAAGCACGGGTGACATTGTCTACCGTTGGGGCAATCCAAAAAACTATGGACGTGGTACGACAGCAGATCAGAAGCTGTTCGGTCAGCACGACGCTCGATGGATCGAATCCGGCACACCCGGCGCAGGGAACATCACGATCTTCAACAATGGTGTACGACGTCCGGCAGGAAGTTTCTC
>JBBRES010000200.1:0-3944 GCA_038202665.1 Kapaibacterium sp. (SeqCode)
ACGGCAATAAGTAAGCCACGAGAAAGGAGATAGTCGCCCACGAGGACGGCGATCTTGTTCTTCCATACGGCATTGATACTCGCGATGCCACGTCGTTCCTCTGCTTGGTCTACAACATCGTCGTGCACAAGCGTGGCTGTATGGAGGAGCTCTACCATGGCTGCGCCAACGTACGAGCGATCTCCGATATCGCCGCACATGCCGGCTGAAAGGAAGACCAGCATAGGTCGAACGCGCTTGCCACGTTGCTTCACGATGTAGCGGATGACCGTGTCGAGCAGTGCCGCCTTCGTGCGCATTTGATCGCGCATGTAGTCTTCGAACGACTTCAAGTGCGTTGCGATCGGGGCGCTGATATCGTGAAGGGAGGCTGTTGTCATGAGGTGCGTAGAAACTTAATCGCGCTTCTTGTAGGCGAGTCTGGCGATCACAACGCTAATCTCATACAACACGTACAATGGCACGGCCACCATGAGTTGCGAGACGGGATCGGGAGAAGGAGTAACAATGGCGGCGATGATCAGAATGACGATGATGGAATGACGGCGGTACGTCGACATAAGCTTCGGCGATACGATGCCAATCCTCGCTAACACCCATGTGACCATAGGAAGTTCAAAGATCAGTCCGGCCGCCAAAATCATATTCACGAAGAACGAGAAGTACGAACTTGTGGTGATATTGTCGTGGATGTTTGGATTGCTCACTTGATTGATATAGTTCATCATGCTTGGAATGAGCAGGAAATAGGCAAAAGCTACTCCTGTTAGGAAGCAAAGCGATGTGAACAGGGTGATCCAGCGTGCCCACGACCGCTCGTGATGATAGAGTCCGGGAGCCACAAAACTCCAGATCTGGAACAGAATCCACGGCGAGGTGATGATGAAGCCGATGGTGAGGATGACCTTGAAGTACAAGAAGGCCTGACCAAATGGCTCGATGTTCTGAAGGGCAATGTGGTACTGAATGGCAGGCTTGAGAAGGATCTCGTTCATGATCCATTCGCGGTAGATGCCTGCTACCACACATCCGAGAAGGATTCCGATGACGGAACGGAATAGGCGAGACCGGAGCTCTTCGAGATGTCCGAAGAAGCTCAATTCACGACCGGACTGTTCTGGGTTGGGGCTGTCACTCATGCGTTACAAAAATACGCACAGATGCCGCCCCCATCGTCTAAGGATTACACTTTTCATCACCTTGCAATGGCGATGTGAAATGCAAGCAAATTATTTTCACATCGACACATTTTATCCTTGTGGAATGGGTTATCCACAGCTCAAATTTGCAACCCGATCACGAGGGACACATGATCGGGATAGTACAACGAATGTTCGACGGCTCATGCCAAGCAAAAGGTCTGTTAGGTGAAAAAAACCGATACGCTTAATTTGTTTTCAACGACTGACCAAGCCGTTCCAACCACGACCACCGATGCAATGGATCGAAGCTCTCGAGGAGCCACCGGCAGCGATGCCGAAGTGCTTTGGAGTAAGTGCCTGGATATCATCCGGGACAATGTGTCGGCCCAGGTCTTCAAGACGTGGTTCGATCAAATGCGTGCATCTGCGTGGGATGGAACAACTCTCACCGTAGAAGTACCAAGCCAATTCTTCTACGAATGGATGGAAGAACACTATTCCTCGCTGCTCCAGAAGACCATCCAGAAGGTGCTTGGCCCGAAGGCGAAGCTTCAGTTTCAGGTGGTGATGGGCACGGGCGACCAGGACATTGCAAGGAAGACCATCAATTTGCCAGCCTTCCGAAAACAACAAGCCCAATCTGCGCTCCCGTTTGGTGAACAACCAACGGAACGCCCCAGCACGCACTTCCCAACGTTCTTCAACCCGCGCTATACGTTCGAGAACTTTATTCGTGGCGAGAACAATCAGTTGGCAACGGCGGCAGGGATGTCCGTTGCAGATAATCCCGGCAAAACCCGCTACAATCCGCTCGTGATCTACGGACCAACGGGCTTGGGTAAAACACACTTGGTGCAAGCCATTGGAAATCGTGTTCTTCAACGCAATCGCAATGCGAAGGTGCTGTACACGAACTCCGAGAAGTTCACGATGGAGTATATCAACGCTATCCAAACAGGGAAAGTGGCAGACTTCACGAACTTCTACCGTGGCGTGGACGTGCTGATCGTAGACGATATCCAGTTCCTTGGTGGCAAGGAGAAGACGCAGGATATGTTCTTCCACACGTTCAACGCTCTGCACCAGTCCGGGAAGCAACTGATTCTAACGTCAGATAAGCAGCCAAAGGATTTGGCCGATGTAGACGAACGGCTTATTTCGCGCTTCCAGTGGGGATTGACGGCCGACATCTCGATGCCCGACTTTGAAACACGAATGGCCATCCTTCAGCAGAAGAGCCTGGAAGAGGGCATGGACATGCCAGGCGATGTGTTGGAATACGTTGCACGGCACGTGAACAGCAGCGTTCGAGAACTCGAAGGTTGCCTGATCTCACTTCTTGCAAAGGTCACCCTCGACAACCGAGAACTTTCTCTCGACCTTGCAAAAGAAGTTGTACGTGGCGTAACGAATTCACCAAGCTCGCGCACGTTGACGATCGACGACATCAAGCAAGAGGTGAGTGCTTACTACAGTCAGGACATCACCCTGCTTTCTGCGAAGACGCGAAAGCACGAGGTTGTTCTCGCACGCCAAATGTGTATGTACTTGGCAAAGCAGCTCACGCAGATGTCGCTGAAGAGCATTGGAATGCACTTTGGAGGCAGAGATCACACGACGGTGTTGCACTCCTGCCAGACGATTTTGAACTACTTGGATACCGACAAGAAAGTCCGTCAAGACGTAGACTTCCTTCGCAAAGCACTTCAGCGCTAATCCAAACAGTAAATCACACGAAAAAGGGCTCGCAATCGCGAGCCCTTTTTTGTTTGCTATCGGGTAACGACAATGGGAATCGTCACACGAGAGGCACCAGCAGTTATTCGGGCCGCATAGGTGCCAACTGGAAATGCTTGAACGCTGAAGACGAGCGAATGCGACGTCGTGATGGCACGATCGATAGAGGAGAGCACAAGTTGACCTTGTGTGTTGAATACGTCCACACGGGCAGGTTCTGTGCCCTTCTGCTGCCATTGCAGTGCCACAACATCGTGCGAAGGTTGAGGAATCACAGAGATTTCTTCCACCTTGCCGCCTTCCTCGTCTACTCCTGACACGACACCACGATGTTGAATGACCACGCCATTCGCGCTGAAAGCGCCGCTCATAACATAGGTCATGGCCATTTGGGTTGTCCCGTAGTCGCCAGCAAGGGTGAGCGTTGCTCCAGAAACTGAGATTGCCCCACTAATGATGCCATTCTTGAAGCTTATCCATCCCGTTACCGGCGTCTCGGGCGTTAGGTATGCAGAGTCTGCATCTGGATCGAAAGGCCCTTCTGCAGTTATCGAGAGCGGATTGGGATTACCAAATGCACCAGAGGTAACGGAAACGCCGGACACACGCCTCGTCAAGAAGTTGAAGGTGGTGGATGTGAGGATAGAACTCGTGGTATTGAAGGTGAGGTTTTTCCAGTTGCCTGTCCAGGCTGCATCCACCTGACGTGGATACGACGTTGGAGGAAGTGGATAGGCAATGTCTGTCCACGTTGTGTTATGCATGAAGTCTACGTTGACGTTTGCCGTCACGTTGTCTACGGAAAGTCTCCACGCGTGATCAGCAGGGGGCGCGTCGTACCGACCATTTTTGTTGAGGTCTGCATACAGATCTACGTTGTAGGATTTCCCTACTTCAAGACACAACATCTCAAGTGTAAACGATGTGCTTGCCAAGGAAAGAATCGTGTGGTGAGCCACTTCGAGTGAACTGGCCTTGTCTACAACACGTAGTTGAAAGAGCTGTCCAACATGTGGCGACATTCCAGTGAACGTGATCGTGAGCTTCTGCTGTGCATAGCTAATG
>JBBRES010000201.1:0-3932 GCA_038202665.1 Kapaibacterium sp. (SeqCode)
AAAATTTCCGGTAATTACATAGCAAAATATTGTTGCCAGGTTAAAAGCTATTTCGGCCCTCTACCTGCACGAACATCGCTTCTCTGTTTTGCATCCTACCATCTCCTTGTTGTGATGGTGCGAACCTAACTCATCAAATCATCCTATACCACGTGCACTTGCTCGTATGCATACGTCGCCCCTTCCATGTTGTAACGTTCCAACTGACCAATACACCGTACGCACGACTTCGCCAATACGGCCCCACCAATGGCTTCCATCATTCGCAAGTACCCATCGCGCACGATCGTTGCGCGAACCTGTTCCGAATCTGGTGTAATCGTGAATTCATTATTTGCGTGGATTCCGTGTGGCAACGGTAACGAAGCAATCTCCGCAACACGAGACCTGCCTTCGTACGTCAATTGTACTGTACAACGCAGAGACGGCTTGGGAAGACATTCCCATTGCTTTGGCTCAGCACACACAACAGCACGCTATTGGTCTAGACATCGCCGGACTCCCCAAAGGCCGCCACGAGTATCACGATGCATTGAGTAGGAGTGGGACGATTGTGCAGAGACGTTATGGACGGGTTACAAGATGGACAGAATGACGGCTAACTGCTTGTTCCGCTGCCGGAATTCAGCCCGGGAACCAGTGAGCCCATCATACTTAGAACTCCCCGTCGCTGCCCTCCAGGGATGGTTAACCAAGCGGCCCCTAATGGATCATTGAATGTCTAGGAGCAATAGCGTCGCCCTTGAAGCAAGCTTAAGAGCGAGCTCTTTGCGCTGGGACTTTTCATCATCACTATCGAGAAGATTACTCGGCCAATTCACAATCACAGCATGCCGTTGGGGTGGTTCCGATGCTAACACCTGCAACCCTAGCTCTCGAATTTCAGACGCCATCAAATGCGCAGCTCCGTACAATTTCCCATGCGAAATGTCTGAACGAGTCCACGCTTCTCGAATTGATAGCTCTTGTGCTTTAATCCTAAATACAGACGTCTCAACCGAGTGGTTGGCGGGCATGAAGGCGGCTTGTTTAACTCCGTTCGTTCGACTGAAGTGCCCAGACTGGGTCAAGAATCGAACAATTGACTCAGCATCTTCAACTACTTCAGTTAACCCCGAGCTAAGCACTGTGCATACCACATATCTGTTCAATGATTGTCTTTAGCATAACGGGGAAGACTCCCATCCCAAATCGTGAAACTCCACGACCAGAATCGGTGCCTTCGAGCCATGCGTACGCTAGGCGGTCATTTTGCCCCACACTAACTGATAGCATCCTGTTCTTTGAAACAATCCAATCAAAAGCTATCGCACCATCCGGTTCGGCAGAAATTTCAGGCAGCTGAATGCTCGTTGGCAATACACTTACAAATTTCATTGCGATGCTTAATGTGTAGCGTGAAACTGCTTTTGCACCATAGCCGTCCCAATCTGGCTTGCTACACTCTGCAAAAAGCGACATCAATTCACTATCCAACGGCGACCGATTTGACTCGATTGCCGTTGATTTTTTTTGTTGCATTTCAAACAGTGCCACCATCTTAGTGATACTAGCACCTTCACTTGAAGCTACGGTAGACACGTATGCATCCACGGGAAAAATTGCCGATCTAGGGATTTCTGCGTTAGCAATCATGTTGATTTCTCCAGCATCTTCAAACAGTCTTCGGTTATTACACTTGCAAATATCTTGTTCTTGAACTCACGCAGACTATTTAACGACTCAAGAATTGTCTTCATGTCGGCAAGTTCACAGACTACGTCATGCTGAACCGCTATGTCAACAACAACCGGAGCATGCGTCTCTGTGCGTGCCTGTAAGACGGATGAGACAACTCCGTTAAGCAGCCCACTCTTATCAGAAACATTCAATTGAAGCAAGAAATCACCACTTACAAGCCCATTGTCTCTCAACACCACGGCGCTGCTGAGATAGCGGACCAGATCTACTTCGCCATTATTGATTGGGATAAGCAACGTGTTGATGTACCTCAGTCGAAGTGTCCGCAACACAACTGGCTTCGCGAGCGTTAGGAACTGCATCCAACGTTTTTGGATCTCATCAGTATAGTCGTCAAATGACGAATACGGCGCAAGGCGATTGAATGTGAAACCAGTTCGGCGGTACTGGATTATTTGCTTGCTGTTGGCACTATGAAATCGCAGTACCTCAATAGACTGTTCGACCTTCGAAAATGGGTCTGCTGGATCTACCCGAAGCGAGAAATCCAAACTATGTAAGGGTTGTACTTTCGGGTATTCCGTAGACACCTCATTAAGGATGAACTCTTGCTGCGCACTGAGATCGAATGCAATCGGCATGTCACAATCAAAATCTACAACGGCCTCCACTATTGGTGGGTGCTCTAATTGTGAAAGTTTGGATACGTCCATTGTTGATCTAGACCGTGGTTATTGAACTCGATTCAGGCTGCAAATTACTAACAAGAGCAACGCTTTGAATCTACACCCTAAACACCTTCATCACCTCATCACCCAAATGGTTGATGACCTTTACGGCAATCCTGCCGCTCTTGGGCTTGTCAAACGGACGTGATGTATCGCTGTGCAGGGTTTCCCATGCTTCCTGATCGATCTCGGCCTTGAGTGTTGTCTTGAGTGAACTGTATGGATCGTTTGCACCAAGGAAGTAGGCGTGACGTACAAAGAAGCTCTCTTCATTGTAGTCGGTATCGATGAACCAACACGCAATTCCATCCGCCCCGTTACTGATCACTTCACCTGTCTGTGGTTTGAAGACATCAACACCGTTTATCTTCACTTTCACTTTGCCGTCTGCATCGTTCACGAGAACGATGTCTGGTTCACCAAAGATAACGAAGAGGTTGCCTTTCCCTGTATTCTTGAGATCCTCTGCCATATGTAAGTCGGCGTTCATCCGCGCCTTTAACACGGGCACGTTGCCAAGCTTATTGAACTCGGTTGTGTGTGCTTCATAGTTAAATGCACATGCGATAAGAACATCGAAACGTGCATCGGCCGCTTCACGTGCTGCAGCAACGAGATCGACTCGGAGTACAGTTCCAAATTCAGGTCCAATAAAAATGGCTGCACGTTTTTCTGTTTCACCTTCCATGTATCGCCCGTCACCGCATACAAGGTCACCAGGCCATGGTGTTAGCGATGTAAAGGATATGCGGTCTTCCTTGTGCGCCTGTTGCACGCCGGCCACCTTCAGGTTCTCCAGTATCATTTGAGGGAAGGTCTGACGTGCAGTGTATTCGGCATCACGGTCGTTGGCTCTATCAATCAAGTTATCGTTCTCATCGATGTCCATTGTTCTATGGGGCGAGAGACTTTCAACAGTGAAGGGGCCAGCAACTCGCACCTTTTTGTTGTCGTCGTAGGGCTTGTCGTAGAGAAACTCGAACTCGGCCTTGGCGGCGATGGACTTGTCGATCGCCTGCTGCCGGGAGATGCGGGCGTGCCACCAGTCGGCGTGGAGCTTCTTCGCGGCGTCCGGCAACTTGGCATCGATCTCGCGCGGAATCTCCCACTCCTGCCAAGTCTTCTTGAGCGCGGCATTAAGCTTCTCGCGCAGCGGCTCCAGCGTCGCCTGCCACTGGTCCCAGATGACATCGATCTCCGCGTTGTTGGCGATGGACTTGAGGGTGATGTGCGGCACGCGCTCATAGACGAAGCCGTGGCGGATGTTCCCGCGCACGGGCTGCGAACTCGGCGCGGTGCGGGTGAGTTCGGCTTCCTTGAGCTGGCCGTCGCGGGAATCGGCCAGCAGGTAGAACGGATAACGCGCGCCCATGATGCGGGCACGGGCCAGCGCCAGCGCCACGCGCGAGGTGTCTATCGTGATCCAGCGGCGGCCCCATTGCTCGGCGACGGTGGCGGTGGTGCCGGAACCGCAGGTCGGGTCGAGCACGAGGTCGCCGGGGTCGGTTGCCATGAGGATGCATG
>JBBRES010000202.1:0-3921 GCA_038202665.1 Kapaibacterium sp. (SeqCode)
GTACTTGCGCTACTTCCTGTGGAATTTCATTGGCATGTCTAGCGATGTGCAAGACGCGCCCGCCTATGGCCCGATGACGAAAAAGGCAGTGGTGGCGGCGTTCAATCACAAGAATGGATATGCATCGTTGTTCCCCGTGTACTGCTACGCGTTGCCTCTGATTTTTGGATTGATTGGATTGTTCTTCCATTTCAAAGTAGACAAGAGAATGGCATCCATTTACTTGGTGCTGTTCTTGATGACGGGCGTCTTGGCGGCTGTCTCACAGAACCAACAGAATCCTCAGCCACGAGAGCGAGACTACTTCTACGTCGGGTCCTTCATGGTGTGGGCGATGTGGGCCGGCATGGGCGCATTTGCAATCATCCAATGGTTGCCGAAGCTCAAGTCGAACATCGGTGGCGTAGGCCTTGTCCTTGCTGCCGCTCTCATTGCCGTTCCCTACAACATGGGTTCGCAAGGTTGGAAGATGCACAGTCGCGCCGGCAACTATCTGGCCTTTGACTATGCGTATAACATTCTGCAGAGCGTCGAGAAGGATGCTATCATCTTTACGAATGGCGACAACGACACGTTCCCCGTTTGGTACCTTCAGGATGTTGCCGGTGTGCGGAGAGACGTACGCGTGGTGAACCTCTCGCTAGGACAAACGTTGTGGTACATCGAACAGCTGAAGAATCAATCTCCGTATGGTGCGTTGAAGATTCCACTGTCGTTCACCGATAAGCAACTCACGTCGGAAGAAGACAGTCCGAACGCTCTGACGTACACGCTCGGACCAACCGTAGAAGCATCGATTCAAGTGAGTCCGGACATTCTCCGTCAGTTCACCACAGATCCTGCCGTCATCAATAGCGGTGTGATGAAGTGGACGTATAAGGGGCGTCAACTCGGAGCCCGCGACGGCGAATCACCACAGTATTTCTTTGGTGTTCAGCACAAGCTCGTCTACGACATTCTGCAGCAAACAGGATTTAAGCGTCCCGTCTACTTCTCTACGTCGGTTGGCGATCCGTCGTGGGCTGATGAATACATCGGTCTCGACAACTACCTCCGTCTCGAAGGCATGGCCTACCGAGTATGTCCTGCACCACAACGCTCGGCGATCGGCGAAACGATCAATGAGAAGGTGATGGACAAAGCACTTATGCAGCCACGCAACGGTGCAGACTTTGACACGCAACCAACGCTTGGTATGAAGTTCCGCGGATTGAACGATCCGAACGTGTACTACGATGATGTTCATCGTGGATACCTGATGAACTACCGCAACATCTACATCAAGTACGCTAACTACCTGTTGTATGAGAAGCAAGACACGGCAAAGGCCATCAAGGTAATGAACGAAATGAATAAGACCATTTCGCTCACACAGTTCCCGCTACCTCTCATGCTTGAGTACAACCTCACGCGCTTCTTTGCATCGGTGAATGCAACGAAGGAGACAGAGGAGATGGCAATGCATGTGGTAACGAGTGCCGAGGCTCTCATCCAGAATCCTGCATTGCGTCCGATGGAGCAAGGACTCGACCGTCAGCCGTTGGAGATTATCGCGGCCGAAGCGGCAACGTATGGTGGACTCTGGGCAAAGGCCGAACAGTTCTATCGTTCGTTTGATGCTCAAGGTGGAGATCTCATCATCAAGGGTCGCATCGATCTCTTAGCCGTTGCCAAGAAGGAACGCGCTCGCGATTTCGAAGGCGCACTCAAAGAGGCTCTTGCACTGCAGGCAAAGTATTCCACGGCAACCGGAGAGGACGGACAGCAAGTCAACGAAGACATCGCACGCAAGATCATGGAATTGCAGCGAAAGCTAGGTCGCACTCCTCAAATGCCTATGGTAACGATGGCGCCTATCAAGTAAAGGCACATGCCTACATTTTCTTTTGCACCCGCAACGTGGACGATCGTGATCATCACTTCGATGATCACGATCGTTGCGTTTAGAGATGGTTCGTTGATGGAACGGTGGCTCTTTATGCCACAGCGCGTTACGCATCAAAAGCAATGGTACCGACTTCTCACGTCCGGCTTCATCCATGCAGACTTCATGCATCTGCTCTTCAACATGGTGTCGATGCTGTTCATCGGCAGTTTTGTAGAGCACGTCCTTGGTGCCGAGCGCATGGTGCCACTCTACCTTGTGGGCATTGTGCTCGGAAACCTTGCCACCCTTGCCCTTCGCAAACATGAACCTTGGATGCGGGCCGTGGGAGCGAGCGGCGGCGTGAGCGCCATGATTGGCGCACTCATTTGTATGATCCCCGATGCATCGTTCACGATCTTTCCGATTCCGATGCCCATACCGGCATGGATCTACGGAATTCTCTTTTTGGTGGGCTCCATATTTGGAATGCGGCGAGGCACCGATAACATCGGACACGAAGCCCATGCGGGTGGGATGCTTGCGGGCATTGCTGCAATTGCATTGTACAGACCCGACATGATTGCCGACAACATTCTCTATGTAGCGCTTGTTGTGACGATACCCACGATCACGTGGCTTGTTGTACGACGTCGCCCCCTGGTATGACGGGCATCGTCGATCTTCTCCGCACACTTCGCTCGCCATCTCCCGAGCCATGGCGACGGAATCTTGCCGTGCTGTGGGGCGCGCAGTTCGTGGCCATGATTGGTATGAGCTCGTGCATTCCATTCCTTCCGCTCTTCATTCATGAGCTTGGCGTACGCGATGCCGATGCGCACATGTGGAGTGGAATTATCACGGCGGCGCCGTTTGTGATGAGCGCATCGCTCACTCCGTTGTGGGGCTCATTAGGCGACAAGTACGGTCAGAAAAGCATGGTCGTGCGTGGCATCTTCGGACTAGGCATTGCGATGACGCTCATGGGCTTTAGCGTCAACATCTGGATGCTCTTGTTCTTGCGCATGTTTCAAGGAGCTGTGAGTGGCTTTGTTGCGTCAACCAATGCCTTTGTAAGTGCGCAAACTCCAAGCGAACACTCCGGCTATGCCCTTTCCACCCTACAAACTTCCATCTGGGCGGGCAACATCATAGGTCCGCTCGTGGGCGGCGCCATTGCCGACGCCTTCGGCATGCGCACAACGTTCTTCTTTGTGGGTGGCATGTGTGCAATCTCGCTTGCCATCATTGTATTGCAGGTACACCAAGAGAAGCGGGAAGGTGGCAAGGAGCGGGGCGGAGCATCGCGGCGCACGACGCCGATTCGTACGAACATCGGACTTGTAATCCGACGTCCCGAACTCTCACGACCAATCGTGCTGCTCTTCATTTCGCAAACGGCCATTGTGCTTGTATCGCCCATCATGCCGTACTACATTCGCGAGCTTGGCGCACCGCAAGCCGCGCTGGCAACCATTGCTGGATCTATTGTGTCGCTCGTTGGCGTGATGAGCATTATCACGGCGCCATGGTGGGGAAGGCGAGCGGATGTGATTGGATTTGGGTCGACGATGAAGAGTGTAACACTCCTCGTTATCGTGGGGATGTTGTTGCAGAGTGTAGTGCCATCGTACGGATGGTTATATCCGGTGCGCATTCTCATTGGACTAGGCGTCGGCGCCATCATCCCCATGCTCTATGCAGAGCTTACGCGGCACAGTCCAAGTACGCGCAAGGGTGGCATGATGGGATTAGCCTCGAGTGCCACGCTTGTGGGCAATCTTGTGGGTCCGCTCCTCTGCAGTCTCATCACGCTCTGGCTCCCACTACGCTGGGCCTTTGTAGCGAGTGCGTTGCTCATGAGCATCAGCTTGCTTTTAGCTAGGCGCAGTGCGGTTGTGCGGGCTTCGTAAACAGCACTCATGCAATATCCACGTCATCCCGTATCTTTGCCTCCTTCAGCGTGTAGCGCAGCCCGGTAGCGCGCCACTTTGGGGTAGTGGCACCTCGTAGAAACGCTCCGCGATCAGGATGGCCGGCGCCTGCTCGAAGCCGTC
>JBBRES010000203.1:0-3913 GCA_038202665.1 Kapaibacterium sp. (SeqCode)
GCTTTGGTCGGCCACCACTAAATCCGGTTACCGAAGGAGGTCCTGTGAGAATCAGAGGTGCAATCTCTTTTCCAAATTTTTCGACGCTTGCTCGATCGCTGCTTCGCACTCCAACACGCAGCATGATTTCGTTCGGTTCAATTGCATGAGCAAGCGGACCATAACATGCGTTGAGTCCAACATATTCTGTTCTGATTTCATCGAACGTGCAACCAAGTCGATCTAGTCTACCTCGCAAGATCCGATCGGCTGCTTGGGCTTTCTCATAGGCATCGGGGGCAGCATACGTCAACGAGCCGAACGATACGAACCCGTCGAGATAGCTTGCGCTCACCTTGTAGAATGGTGTGTAGGGCAGACCTTTGATGCCAAAAACTCTTACACGGTCATTTCCAAGATCTTCCAGTTGAATGCTCGTGAAGTCTGCGATCACATCGGGGGTTATGTAGTCTTTGGGATCGCCAATCTCGTACACCAATTGTTCGCTGACGGTCTCGCGTGTTACCATACCGCCAGTGTTCGGATGTTTCGTTACGACAAATGAACCATCTGGATATGCTTCAATGATGGGGAATCCAGGAACGGTAAGATCTGGCACCGAGCGCCAATCACCAAGGAAGTTCCCACCGGATGCCTGCGCGCCACACTCGTTGATATGGCCTGCCACCGTGCCAGCCGCGAGCAAGTCCCAATCTTTCTCTGACCATCCGAATTCGTGAATCATTGGTGCAAGCGTGAGACCAGTGTCTGTGGTGCGACCTGTAATGATGATCTGTGCGCCAAGCTTGAGGGCTTCTACTAAGGGCCATGCGCCGGTATAGACGTTAGCACTTAGTAATCGTTCACGCACCGTTGCGATTGGTTCACCCGACTCCATGTTCTTCATCACATGTCCGCCTTCGATGAGTTCATCGATACGAGGCAGAATATTATCGCCGGTAACAACGCCGATCTTCAATCCCGTGATACCAAGCTTGCGAGCAACGTCAAAAATCTTATCCCGCGCTGCTTCAGGGTTGACGCCCCCGCCGTTGGTGATCAACGTAATGCCATGTTTCATCATGTGAGGAAGAATCTCTTCGCACACATTGACGAGATCTCTTGCGTATCCCGCATTCGGATCGCGCATCTTTTGCTTTTGCAGGATCGACATCGTGACTTCTGCCAAGTAATCCATCATCAAGTAGTCAATCTGACCGCCTGTGACTTGCTGCAGTGGTGCACTTTGAAGGTCGCCCCAGAACCCTTGTCCGGAGGCAATGCGAATTGAAGATTTCATAGTTCGGGCTTGGCAGAGGTGGAGAACCGTTGTCCATTCATATCAACATGGCGAACATCGCGACCACACGAGGTGTAGATCATGCGTGCAAGCATGGGAGCTGAATGTCGGAAGATACGAAACCGAACGCGCTCACTTGGTGTACTCAGTGTGACGTTCACCCACCAAGAGCCGTAGCGGAACTCGACATCTCCCAATTCGTCGAACGAAGTCACCTTCAGCCGGTCAAAAAGCACGGACCGCACCACGATTCCTTTCGTTTTCACCTGAAGTCGTTGAAACCAGACGCGAAACGCCATTTGTAGACTTTGTGCTCCCACAATGAGTGGCAAAGAATACCAGTAAATACTTGGCTCGTGGAATTGCACAACGCAAAACGCGATGGTAAGGGTAAGGATTGAGGCTGCAAGGATGGCGGCAACGGCGATGGGGTCTAGAAACGCCTTCCTATCCTCGCCTACTCTCTTCCTTCTCAATTCAAGGTCGTCCAGCACCTGACGAAAAGCCAAGGCGCCAAAGAGCAATACGGCGAAAACAAAGGCCACATACGCAGAATAGTACAAAGTCTGTACGTCGATGTTCATAGCGTCATTACATTTGCATACATGGATCAACTCGCCGAACGATTACGAACAGAGCGGGAGCGACAAGGACGGAGTCTTGCTGAGTTATCTGCACAGACGAAAATCCGAGAGCCGTTTCTCGAAGCGATAGAACTTGGACGATATGGGGTGCTGCCTCCCGTCTACGTCCGTTCGTTCATTCGCACGTACGCGCAGGCGTTGCGGCTTCCGATGCCTGAGATTAATGTGTTGATTGAACGAGTCTTGGCAACTGACGACGACGACCGTTCTTTCGTGCCACAGAGCCTCCGCAATCCATCGCGTGTTTCTCCGCCACCTCACCAAACTTCTAAGCCGCGCCTTCCTATAAAAGATAGAATCGCAGAGCTCCTTGCGTCGCTCCCCAAGCCGACCTTCGCGATGCCCACGTTTCTACATGGCAGGCGAGGACTGCTCATCTTGGCCATTCTTGTTGTGCTTGTCGGCGTCCTCTATCTTGTCGTCCAACGTTCATCAACGGATGGGGACGGCACGTCAACTGATTCATCAACGACAATATCTGTTGGGCAGAACGGCAACCCACTAGATAGTATGATCCTCACGGCCTTGGCATCTGACACGTCGTGGCTCACCATTACGATGGATTCCAATCGAACACAGCAAATCGTCATGCTCCCTGGACAAGAACAACGATGGAGCGCCATGAAAGAGTTCAAAGTAGCTCTTGGCAATGCAGGCGCACTTACGTTTTCGAGAAACGGGGTCACATTGCCTCCTTTAGGGAAGAAGGGTGAAGCGGTCCGTTCTGTTCTGATCACGCGGAACGATGTTGTATCGTCAGCATCCGCATCGAGGCCCCCCACGACGGTACGTCCGGCGGCTACGCCGCAACAACAGCCAGTACAGAAGGCCAAACCAGCACAACAACAGCGTGTAGTGGCACCAGCCCCTGTGGTTCGGCGTCCAGCTGTGCAACGGGCGCCGCAACCAGTGCGTAGGCGTTTGCAACAGCCTCAGCGACGGAAGCCAGTTCCACAAGTGCGACGGGCTGCAGTGAATGCGCCGCGCCGACCCACCATCACTCCGGCTCCTGTTATTCCACGTTAGTCCATACCGTTAGACTTGAAGTCTCGCGATGTCGTGCAACCGAAGTACACCAACGCACAACCCATCATCCACAACCGGCAACACGCTAATTTGTCGTTGCCGTTGCTCCATTTGCACAAGCGCTTCGTGGAGTGTCGCACCAGAGGAGATGCTCTCAGGCTCCGATGTCATGATCTCGTCAACCGAGCTCCTTGTAATGTCTATACCATGTTGAACTGCACGACGTATGTCGCCGTCGGTAATAATGCCACGCAACCTCCCAGATGGATCGCATACGCATACACAACCAAGTCCCTTTGATGTGAGATGCACGAGGGCCTCGCTCATGGTAGCGCCGTAAAGCACGATCGGCAACTCATCGTTTGAATGCATCACATCGCGAACCAAGCCACGCAGGCTGGCTCCAATCATCCCTTGTGGATGCGTCCGCCGCAGTCCTTCAGATGTGTCTCCTCGCAGCACGCTCACACCCACTACTAGTAGGTCTGCTAGGATAAGAGCCATGGTCGTACTTGCCGTAGGAAGGATATTGTGTTGGTCGAGTTCTCGCTCGATCGGTGCAATCAGTGCATGGTCGCACTGCTCTCGCAACAACGATCGTCGTCGCGTCACAATGGCTACGGTAGTGCATCCCAAACCTCTCGCCTGTGCAGCAAACCTCACGACTTCAGGAGTCTCTCCACTCTTCGAGAAGAGTACTACGACATCGCCATGTTTCAAGAGCCCACTGTCACCATGTGCGGCCTCTACAGGATGAAGAAAAACTGCCGGCACACCAATCGAGTTCAGCGTTGCCGCCAGCTTCCGTGCGATGATACCGGACTTCCCAATTCCCGAGGTGACCACCATCGGGGAGGCGGCCAACAGCTCGACGACTTTCACAAACGCACCATCAACCTCGGCACTCAGCAGTTCAACAGCTGCTTTTTGGGATGATAGGGCGGCAAGGACGGCGCCAATCACG
>JBBRES010000204.1:0-3879 GCA_038202665.1 Kapaibacterium sp. (SeqCode)
GGCTCACAGGCTCGATTGATGAGTCAGGCCATGCGCAAACTGAATGCTGCCATTGGTCGGTCGCACACTACCGTGATCTTCACGAATCAACTACGCTCGAAGATTGGTGTGATCTACGGTAATCCGGAAACCACCACGGGCGGTAATGCACTGAAGTACTATGCGTCGGTGCGTATCGACGTGCGTCGCAAGGATGTGATTAAGGACGGATCGGAGATCGTTGGTAATCGTGTTCGAGCCAAGATCGTGAAGAATAAAGTAGCGCCTCCGTTCAAAGAAGCGGAGTTCGACATCATGTACAACGAAGGGATCTCGAAGCTTGGCGACATGATCGACGTTGCTGTAGAGAGCGGCGTGATCACGAAGTCGGGCTCATGGTTCTCGTTTAAGGAAGAGCGCGTACAAGGTCGTGACGGCATGCGCAAGCTCCTCACCGAAACACCCGAGCTACAAGCTGCGCTCGAGGTGGAAGTACGAACCCTACTGCACATGGCACCTAAATCGAAGAACGGAGTTACGCCGACATCGAAAAGCTCGAAGAAAGAATAGTTGCCGAAACGGGCATCATCACGGCGATCCGACGTACAAAACGCACGGCGGAGCGATGTTCCATTTTTGTGGATGATGTCTTCTTTGCAGCATGTTCCATCGATATTGCAACGTCGCTCGAGCTTCGAAAAGGACTTCATCTTACGCCAGACCTTGCTGCGAAATTGCGCGGCGAGGACCGGCGTATGTCGTTACGGCAGAAAGCGTACGGCTACGTCACCTACAAGCCTCGCACAGAAAAACAAGTGCGCGATCACTATCACGCCCTTGAGTATAGCAGTGAAGAGATCGAGACAGTGATCACATGGCTTTATGAATTTCGGTTGCTGGACGACGTACTGTTTGCAGAGCGGTTTGTGCAAGCCTCGAAGGATCAACGACCAATGTCGCGCCGAGCTATGGCGCAAAAACTCGCCATCAAGGGCGTCCCTGCCAACGTAATCGACAAGGTTCTTGCGGAAGACGTCGACGACGATGCAGACTGCGCTGCGGCCCTTGCCGTGGCACAGAAGAAACTCCGCATGATGAAGATCGATCTGTCTGATCAAGACCGAAACGAAAAACTCATCCGATTCCTACAGTATCGCGGCTACACATGGCCGGTGATCAAACACGTGCTCACGACACTCTCTTCGTAACTTAGACGATGCTTCCCACAACCGTCTTTCGTTTCCTGTCAAATGTTGCGTGTCACCTCACCCTTGCCACCCTCTTCGTTACCGCGCAACCCAATCCGTGTGCGAAGACACGACTAGCAGAAACCGTGAACAGATTTCAGCCGACAACGATTCCGGTGCTGACGTGGGATGGCAACACCCTTTACCTTGATAGGAAGCAACATCCGAATAATCTTGAAGGGTCGCGCGACCCCGACGATGTTTGGGAATGTAAGAAAGGTCCGAAGGGACAGTGGTTGGAAGCAGCGCAGTTGAAGATCTCTACGTTTCGCGCTCCGGATGTGATTTTTTCTATGTCGAGCGATGGGTGCAGGGCTTTGATGCACGGTCCGTTCATTGTGCGAGGACGTGACACGACTCGCTGTTTTGGCGTCGCAACACGTGTCCATCGCGACTCGCTCTTTACCTCCATGACTCCCGTCATCCTCACGAACACGCCGCGAGTTGCGCGCAACTTCTACGGGCATATGAGCGACGATGGAGCTCTGATCGTTCTCGCGATCGAGCGAAGTGATTCCCATGGCGATCTGGATTTGTACGTCACACGCAAGTGCGGATCTGTGTGGTCTGAACCAATGAATCTTGGCGTCAAGGTGAACACTGCCGGCTTCGAAGGCGCACCACACCTCGCACCGGACGGAGTAACGCTCTACTTTGCTTCGAATGGGATCGACGATCGTCGCGGCAAGACAGATCTCTACGTTACACGTCGTCTGGATGAAACGTGGACAAATTGGTCGACGCCCATGAATCTAGGTCCGTGTATCAACAGCGCAGAAGAAGAGAAGGCGTTTTGCTTGATGCCAAGCGGACGTGAGGCCCTCATTGTTTCGTGGGACACCGACGCAGAACGTCAAGGGATCTATCGTGTCGAACTTCCCGACTCCGTGCGACCTCGCCCATATTGTGTGTTCTCGGGCGTTGTGCAGGACGCACATACGAAAGATCGAATCAGTCCGTTCAATCTTCGCATTCGTGATACATCGCTCACCGATACGTGCCGAATCGTTCACGTTGCATCCTCACTGGATGGATCTTTTTGTATCGTCCTTCCCCAACAGCATCGGTACTCGGTAAGCGCAAGCGCCGAACATTATGTGCGAGCCAATCAGATGCTTGGCATTCGTACACTCGACTCCATCTCGCCTCTCCACCTTACTATTTCCTTGTTCGACACCAGACGTCCACTTGCCTCACTTTACTTTGAACGCGGTTCATTCCTTGTATCAGACTCGTCGGTTGCAACCTTGCAAGTGCTCGCAGGCACGTATGGCATTCGTGCAGTAGACTTCGACGTGGCAGGGTATGCCGATATGCTTGGCTCCGTGCCGTTCAATAAGGCTCTCTCGGCACAACGAGCAGAGGCCGTTGCCGCAACGCTCGCGAAGTATGGAATCGATCCCAAGCGCGTTACTGCGCGCGGAAAAGGAATTGAAACGGTGGGGATGACCGTGAGTGGGTCTCGCGAGAATCCCCTCTCCCGACGCGTAGACATTTTTCCTGCGGAAAGTAGTGTTGCTCGGCAGTAGCCGCCGTGTTGAATGGCCAAGCACGTGTGGGGCGTAGAGCAACGAAACACAAGAGCATCTATCCGAGACTACGAACAAGCAACCTCGTGCGTCCACGTTTGGAGCGCTCGAGAAGGTCGCTGCTCCGAGACGGTGATGCTGCAGCGTTCGCCTGAATGCGTATCCAGGTGATGCACAAAATGTGTTGCATCTACCTGCACGGCTTGCTCATTGCCATTCACGATAAAGCGTACGGTTTCAGTTTCCAGTGCTTCCCTGTTCAACGTGAGTGTGATCAATGTGGAGTAATGTTCTACGCGCACAGAAACATCACGGGCGATCACGTCGGATACGTGCATCGCAGACATTCCATACGAAACTGGAATCGTGTACGAACCGGCGTGGTCTGTTGAGCGAGCGAGCTCATAGATCGTTCGGTCAAGGTCCACCGGTGCAGGCGCTCCCACGACATCGAAGATGGTTCGAAGGTGATACCGAAAGAGAACGTCGAAGTCGTACTTGTTCGGCGCTTGATGCCGCGCCTCATACCACCAGAACCAGTCAGAACCTTCTGCGATCAGCAGTGCTTCGCGTGCAAGTGCATGCGAAGGGTCTGTAGCAGAAACAACGGCTCGTGCATGGGCAAGAAGCTCCCATGCAAGATTCTTCTCCGGCGATCCGATCCAGATATCAAAGTTTCCGTCGATCCACGATCCTGCAACAACAGACTCGAGGGGCGGCATACAAGAACGATGTGGAGCAGAAGCGGCCTCTGCACACGTTACTGTTACAAATCGCTCATCGGAGCTCAGCGCACGTAGGAGCGCACGCAAGAACGGTGCACCATTGTCGGCGTAGAATTCCCAGCAATTCTCGCCATCCAAAATGATAGGTACAACGGCATGCTCCAGTGCCTGCTCGCCATGTTCTTGCACGATCGCTCGCTTGCGTTCATCGAGTCGCGACAAAAAATCATGCGCTGCAGCATCGGCATCCCATCGTTGATATTCGAATCCAATGGCATCGCTCAACCCATGGTCTCGAAACAGTATACCAACGTCGCCATGTGGTGTGTGCACGGTCCAGGGGAAGAACGCAGACGTAGGGAAAAAGCTCTTCTGCAACGTCTGACGTAAGACAGTTTC
>JBBRES010000205.1:0-3855 GCA_038202665.1 Kapaibacterium sp. (SeqCode)
GTGGGGTAACGACGAGAAGACGCGGTTTACTATGGAGCATCAGTTCGACCCGACGTATGGTGCAGACGGATGGCAACTAAGCAATGCACAGATTTTGCCCCTTGCCGCCCTCAAAGCATCCCTCGACCTTTTTCAAGAGGCAGGATTAGATCGGCTCGTTGAAAAGCAACGCCTGCTGACGGCATTTGCGGAAGAAGTGATCGACGATGCCATCGCAATGCGAACGGATGTTCGGATTATCACGCCGCGCGACGCTACTCAGCGTGGTGCGCAGCTTTCCGTGATGTTTGATGCTCACGGGAAAGCGGTCTTCGACGCCCTTACAGATCACGGCGTTGTTGTGGATTGGCGCACTCCAAACGTGATGCGAATGACGCCTGTTCCCTTATACAATTCTTTTGCAGACGTCGCAGCGTTTGGTTCCATCTTTCGATCTGTGATTGGCACAACAACATGAATGAACAATATGTGATAGGCCGACGTGCCGTTCTTGAAGCACTGAATGCCGATACGGAACTCGATAAAATCTACCTGGCATATGGTATCGAAGAGGCAGGTCCACTTACGGATATCAGAACGGCCGCCAAGGCACATAACGTGCACTGTGCCATCATGGACCGGCGCAAGTTTACGGCGCTCGAGGCAACACTTGGGGTTGCGAGAAACGACGCTCAAGGCGTGATAGCCATCCGACCAGCACAGGCCTCGCTCTCTCTCGAAGATCTCTTTGAGGTGTCGCTAGCGATCTCTACGGAGCCGCTGCTCGTGGCATTAGATGGCATTACAGACCCACACAATTTCGGGGCAATTGCACGCTCTGCAGAGTGTGCCGGCGCAATGGGACTGATCCTACCAATCAAGTACACGGCCGCTGTAACACCGGCCGCTGTCAAGGCCTCTGCCGGTGCCCTCGAGCACATTCGGATGGCCCGCGTGCCGAGAGTCTCCGAGGCTCTCTCAGAGGCAAAACGTAGAGGATTTCGTGTCGTTGGTGCGGCACTGCCTGGTGACCACGACTATGCGGATGACGTGTATGCGGGTCCGCTCGTCATCGTGATCGGGAGTGAAGGAGAGGGGATTCACCCAAGTGTTGCAGCGAAATGTGACGCGCTCGTGTCTATTCCCATGACGGGGAAGGTCGCATCTCTCAACGCTTCTGTTGCCTCTGGTGTGATCTTGTTTGAGGCGATGCGACAACGCCGGAAGAAGTAAACCCCACAAAAAAAACCTCTCGCTTGGTGAGGGGCGAGAGGCTTATGAGGGGGTTATACTCGACCACAGCAGAGTACTGCCATGACCGATCGTCTAGGGTTCAATGTTGACCGACCAGCTGGTCGGGTACTGTTTCCGTTTCCAGAGTTTCCAACAGCGCAAAGATAGAAAAAGTTCCAATTGCTGTGTAAACAAGGGTTAAGGAACCAGTATTCCATCCATCAACGTTGAAAAAACGATCTGCGGAGTTGGTTTTTCGTCGGATTGGGGGGCAGAGGGCGTATCCGGGTGCAGCAAGAATTGTACAGCCGTTGTTATGATGACGGTCATCACGTCCAGAGATATGTCATTCCGAACACATTGCACCTCAACGCCCTGCCGTAGTATGTCTCTCAGGCGTTCACTCACATATTGACGCTGAAACGCTGTGATGCGAGCATGTAGTGCCTCTTCTGCCACTTTAAGGTCGTCCATCATTGGCTCAGAATACCTCGAATGCACCGTGACGATAAGGTGAAGGAAGGTGGAAAGGTTGGTGATGTACGTGTCGCAGTTGTCAAAAGCTGTTCCTCTGAGGAACGCGTCTACCTCTCGTTCGGCACGTTCGAACGACTGCACAACAATGTCTGATTTCGAGGGGAACATCTCATACAACGTCCGCTTGGAAACACCAGCCTCGCGAGCAATCTCTTCTGTGGTTACGCGCTGATATCCAAACCGAAAGAAGAGTCGTTCGGATAGGTCAAGTATTCGGTCTTTCGGTGTTTCTTGGTTCAAGACTGCGACCCCTTCCACCGTATTCCCTCATAAAAAATCTTCATGAAGCCGGAGTACACGTCGCCAGGTGTGACGCTTCCTTCTTCGAGGGACGCATGTTCAATGCACCGCGAAACGATGGTCATGTAGATGGTGAGCATCATGCGGGACGTGAGGTCTGGCCTGATATGATTCTGCGCAATGCCGTCCTCAATAACGGAACGGAACTTCTCGCGACGTTTTATGAGCCATAGTTCCACTTCATTCCAAACATCAGGGGCGTGTCGGCGAAAATCTGCGATCACCGCATTCGACGAAAACCGGGAGTACTTGCTCGATATATACTCGAGCATGAGACTAGCCTTCTGTTTGAATTCCATTGCATGATCGTCATACATGGGATCGCTCTCGATCTCGATTGCCCTCATGGTGTCGTGCATGACCGCACGCAAGAGCTCTTCTTTCGAGAAAAACAGACGATACAGTGTCTTCTTACTGATCCCTGCAGCCTTCGCTATTGCGTCTGAAGATGTGGCTGAGAACCCATTGGCAAAGTAAAGCGCATGCGCGATCTCACGCACACGCGTGTGGATCTGCTCGTCGGCGTTGGACCTTGCTGAGTTCTCTTGCTCTATCATTGCCTCAAAATACGTGCGTATGAGCATGCACGCAACTACGAAAACTGGTTGCGGTGCTTGTCGTTTCCACATACGTCAGTGGTATCTTTGCTGCCTATGACTGAACCACAACGAAACGACCAAGAACTTCGGCGTCTGGAGGAATTACATCTGCTTCGCGCGATGGGTGTGAATCCGTATCCAACGTCGTACAACAAAACGCACGATGCCGCAGTGATTCTACGCGAATTCACAGATGATGCGCCGGATGCGATGACTTCTGTGAATGTGGCCGGCCGCATCATGACAGTACGGCGAATGGGGAAGGCCTCATTCTGGCATATTCAAGACCATTCAGGTCGGATCCAGATCTATCTCAAGAAAGATGATCTGGGAGAACAATACGATTCACTAAAGCTCTACGACATTGGTGATATCGTTGGCATCGAGGGATACGTGTTTCGCACCCGAATGGGTGAGATCAGCGTTCACGCGCGATCTCTCACGCTATTGACGAAAAGTTTGCGTCCTATCCCTGTTGCTAAAGAAGAGACGGATGAAGAGGGGAACGTCACGCGTTATGACGCATTCGCAGACAAAGAGCTTCGGTACCGGAAGCGGTACGTGGACCTGATTGCGAACCCACAGATAAAGGACACGTTTGTCAAGCGTGCTCGCATCATTTCCGTGATGCGTCGCTTCTTTGATGATCGTGGTTGGCTCGAAGTAGAGACACCGATCCTGCAGCCGCTCTACGGTGGCGCAACGGCACGTCCGTTCGTCACACATCACAATGCACTTGATGTGGATTTGTATCTGCGAATAGCCGATGAGTTGTACTTGAAGCGCTTGATTGTTGGTGGCTTCGAGGGTGTGTATGAGATCTCGAAAAATTTCCGCAACGAGGGAATGGATAAGACTCACAATCCAGAGTACACCGCACTAGAGATCTATGTGGCGTACAAGGACTATGTGTGGATGATGAACATGACGGAAGAGTGTCTGAACGAAGTGGTACGAGAGGTCGTTGGCAACGAGAATGTGCTCTTCCAAGATGTTGAGCTATCGTTTGCTCGACCATTCCGAAGAGCCAAAATGTTCGACCTCTATCAAGAATTCACCGGACGAGATCTGCGCGGCCAGAGTCGCGAGGAACTCCTTGCTAGCGCGAAAGAGCTGCATGTGAGCGTGGACCCAAAGGCAAGTGCAATGAAGATCTTGGATGAGATCTTTAGTGTGAAGGTTCAGCCGCACTTGATCCAACCAACGT
>JBBRES010000206.1:0-3852 GCA_038202665.1 Kapaibacterium sp. (SeqCode)
ACTCTGTAGACGTGGTCGTGCGTGTGTTTGAAGGCGAACGCTATACGATTCGACGCATTGAACTCGTGGGCAACACGAAGACGCGCGATAAAGTGATCCGCCGTGAATTGTACACCCGACCTGGCGACTACTTCAATCGAAGTGCCATCATCCGCACCGTTCGTGCGCTTGGTGTGTTGAACTACTTCAATCCCGAAGCGTTGAAGCCGGACGTGATGATGGTGGATGCCACCCACGTAGACTTACAATACAAAGTTGAAGAGCGCAGCACCGACACCTTTAACGCATCCGTTGGTTTTGCTGGGGCCTTTGGTCTCACAGGATCTGTAGGAGTGACGCTGAATAATTTCGATATCACGCAACCACTCAAGGGTGGAGGCGGACAGATCATGTCGTTCCAGTGGGAATTCGGTCAAGCTTCCCGCCTTCAAACCTTCCAGCTCTCCTTTACCGAGCCGTGGTTGTTCAATCAACCAACAACGGTTGGTTTCAACATTTACGACACGAAGCAGAACTACAACATTTCGGTTCAGCGCACGGGCGCACAGCTTAACGTAGGACGTCGGTTCCGGTTCCCGGATGATTATTTCCGCGGCGATTTCTCGCTGAGCTACGAGCGTATCGTGTCTAACACTGCGTCGATCTTCAGCAGAGCAGGAACAAATACCGCGTTAACACTTGGAGCCACAATCTCGCGTACGTCACTCGACAACATCGTCTTCCCAACGAGTGGCTCAAAGTTCCTCGTGTCTACGCGCACAACAACGGGCTTCCTGGGTGTAGGATCCACAGACTTCTTCAAGCTCGGTATTACGATGGACATGGTGAACCCGCTCGTCTACATTAACGGTAATCCGAGATTGGTGATGTTCATGGGTGCTGATCTTGGATACGTTGATGGTATTCAGAAAGACACAACCATTCCTCCCGGCGAGCTCTTCTATATGGGTGGAAATGGTCTGGGTGGTTTTGCGATCACGCCACTGCGTGGCTACCGCGATAACTCGATCGGTCCGCTCTCCGCCTCCGGACAGGCCCTCGGAGGACGCGCACAAGCACGCTTCCTGCTCGAACTACGCTTTGCCCTAAGTCTCAATCCGTTCCCGATCTATTTACTTAGTTTTGCCGAGGCAGGAAACGTATGGGCCAACATTCGAAGTGTTGATCCATTCGGCTTAAAGCGCGCCGCCGGCTTTGGCGTTCGCCTCATGCTCCAGCCAATTGGTTTGCTTGGATTCGATATGGGATATGGTTTCGACATCGATCCGTTCACCAATGAACGGTCCGGATGGAGATTCCACTTCCAGTTCGGTAGGTAAACCTGCCAGTTCGTTGTTTCTCCCACTGCTCATTCTATCATTCAGGTGAATTGTATGACGAAGGTTGTTGTAAGCGCATTCGTAGCGCTCCTCGTGATGATGCCATCACTCTCTGCTCAAACGAAGTATGGTGTTGTGAACACCGAAACCATTTTGAAGGAACTCCCTGCAGCGATTGAGTCGAGCAAGAAGCTCGAAGCATTCGCAGCTGCATCTCAAGACACGCTTCGCATGATGCAAAAGGATTTCGAATCGCGTATCGAGCAATACCAAAAGCAACAAGCGCTCATGAGCGCAGAAGCAAAGAAAAAAGAAGAAGAATCACTGCAAGGTTTGCGCATGCGGTTCCTCCAGTATCAAGAAGAGAAGCTTGGTGCACAGGGCGAAGTAGCCCGATTGCGCGAATCCTACCTGAAGCCTATCCGCGATAAAGTAGCAGAAGCCATTGCATTCGTGGCGAAAGAAGAAAAGGTCAATCTTGTACTCGACAAAGTGTCCGGCGTTGTGCTCTTCTCAGAAGACAAGGCCGACCTCACGTACAAGGTACTCGACCGCATGAAGCGTGGAGACAAGTAAGGAACGTATGACCGTTGATACACCACTTGTTCCATCATCTAGGAGCGGCATCATGATCATGATGCGGTGTATCGCTGTCTGCGCCATTCTTACTCTTGCCTCCCTGCACCTTGCCGCGCAAAAAATCGGCTATGTGAGCACGGATGCTATTCGCGAAAAGTTCGAATTGAACATTCTTGCACAACAGCGCCTTGCGGGCTTTGTGGACGAATGGAAGAATGAACTGAGTCAACGTCAGAAGCACATCGACGATCTGGAGCTCGAGGTCAAGAAGAATCGTTTGATCTGGAGCGACCAAGAACGCGTTGTCAAAGAGAAAGAGCTCGAAGACAAGAAGCGGGAACGCGAGACGTATGCGCGCGAGAAGTTCTCTCCCGGTGGAGAGCACGATAAGGCGGCCGAAGGCCTGTTCAAGGGCATTTGGAGCAAGATGTATATCGCCATTCAAAAGGTGTCGGCTGCTGAAGGCTACGACATTGTGTGGGACAAAAGCGCTCAACCGCTCGTGTATGTGAATGCGAAGTACGACATCACCGTAAAGGTGATGAAGGAACTGGGCATCGATGCATCGGAGCTGGATCGCCAACAGCAGAACGTGATCGACAGTGATCCGCGCACGAAGAAGCCGGACGACACACGGAAACGGAAGTCGCGTCGGGCCACGTCGTCTGAACCAGACACAACTACTACCGTTACGCCTACAACAACGCCGCCATCGCAGCAAGACACGACGAAGAATCCGATTGTCCCTTCCGCCCTTCCCACAGATACTATCAAGTCGAAAGAGCAGGACATTCCCCGATGAGCACACCGACGGCATCAGCACCACGATTCACCATACAGGAGCTCGCCGCACTTGTGGGTGGCACTGTTCATGGTGCAGGTGATACGGTGATCACGTCGCTCAATCGCATCGAGTATGCGCAACCCGGCGAACTCACGTTCCTCTCGAATGAAAAGTATGTGAAGTTCCTTGAGCTTACGAAGGCCTCGTGCGTATTGATCTCTGCGTCTTTCAACGAGGTCCCGACTGACGGTAGAAGTTATATCGTGCTGGAAGATGCCTATCGTGCATTTGTCCTCATCATGCAGAAGTTCTTCCCTCCGCTCTACATGGAGCGCGGTTCACGTCATGCAAGCGCCGTTATCCATCCAACAGCGACGATCGCCACCACAGCGGCAATCGGACCTGGTTGCGTGATCGGAGAGCACTGCACCATTGGAGACGATGTGCAGCTATTTGCAAACGTGGTGTTGTATTCGAACGTGAGTGTTGGCAATGGTTCCGTCTTGCATGCGAATGTTGTGTGTTGCAACGGTGTACGAATCGGACAGCGCAACATCATCCATGCTGGCGCCGTAATCGGAAGTGATGGATTTGGATTCTTAGAAAATCCGGATGGATCATACGAGAAGATTCCGCAAGTGGGCATTGTGATCACTGGCGACGACGTAGAGATCGGCTCGAATACCACCATCGATCGTGCCGCCGTTGGAGCCACACGCATTGGTAATGGTGTGAAGCTCGACAATCTTGTGCAGATCGGACATAACGTAGAGATTGGCGAGAACACCGCCATCGCTTCTCAGGCAGGAATTGCCGGAAGCGCAAAACTTGGAAAGAGAATGAGGGTGGCAGGGCAGGTAGGGATTATCGGACACATCACGATTGGAGATGATGTGGTGATCTTTCCGCAGTCTGGCGTGTCGAAGGCGTTGGCAGGCCCTGGACATTATTTCGGATCGCCGGCAAAGGAACATGCAACAGCATTGCGAATGGAAGCCGCGCTACGACAGCTTCCAACACTCCTTCAGGAGTTTCGAGAAGTACAGCGCCAACTTGAAGAATTGAAACGAGCATGAGCAGAAAACAACGAACAGTGGCAACCGACGTGTCGATGTCCGGTGTGGGATTACACACCGGCAACACGTCGACAATCACCTTTAGGCCGGCACC
>JBBRES010000207.1:0-3846 GCA_038202665.1 Kapaibacterium sp. (SeqCode)
ACCCAAAGATCACGATCGACCCTGTTCCGGTGATATGCGCAGGCACGTCGATCACGTTACGCGCGAATGGTGGCGTGAGCTATTCATGGTTCCCGCCAAACGGTGTGAGTAATCCCACATCACCGTCTCCAACCGTGGCTCCGATTGCATCAACAACATTCATTGTTACTGTCCGCGGTGCAAATGGGTGTTCTGATACAGCCAGTGTTGTTGTTCGCGTCGCAGCACCAAGTGCGGGTGCTGACGTGATGATCTGCGGCGGAGGCTCCATTCGAATGCGCGCTTCCGGAGCATCGACCTACGAATGGTCTCCGAGTACCGGACTCTCAAATGCTTCCGTTGCAGACCCTGTTGCGTCTCCTACAACCACCACAGTGTACACGGTAAGGATGAAGGCCGGCGATTGTGAAACTGTTGATACCGTAGTGGTGACTGTTGCCTCTACGCTCGAAGTAACTGTCGTTGGACAACAAGAGATCTGCGCTGGAGAGTCAACCGTCGTCTCAATTCAAGGTGGTTCGTCCATTGTATGGCAGAGGGCGGCAGGGATCAGCGATACGGCTTCGTTCACACCTACGTTCGACCCACGTGTGACGACAACGTATCGATACACGATCTCATCGGGCTCTTGTGTACTCACAGATTCGATTACCATCACAGTGTACCCATTGCCGATGCTCTCAGTTGCCGGAGCTACTACCGTGTGCCCCGGTGATTCCGTGTTGATCACTGCCACGATCGCCGCTGGTACGACTATCGTGTGGCAACCTTCCGCAGGTTTGAGTGATTCCACATCGACGTCACCAAAGGCAACCCCGAGCAGATCTACCATGTACCGTGCGGTTGTTCGCTCTGCCCAAGGCTGCGTAGCCATCGATTCTGTTCTCATTCGTGTAGAGCCTATCGCACTCGTCAGTGCAGGTCCGGATAAGTCGATCTGCCCTGGTGGCAGTGTGCAGATCTCGGGCACTGGTGTGGCATCGACGTATGCATGGACTCCAACAACTGGACTCAGCGACCCAACGTCTCTTGCGCCAACGGCATCACCATTCTCCACCACCACCTACATTCTCATGGCTCGGACTGGGTCCTGCAGTGTGATCGATTCTGTAACGGTTTTTGTGTCAAACATTTCGATCGACGTGCGTGCGGTGGACACGATATGTCGAGGATCGGCATTGGAGTTGAAGGCGCAGGGTGGAGTTCGGTATTCGTGGACGCCAACGATTGGTCTGTCAGATCCAACGATCGCAAATCCGATTGCATCGCCTAACCTCACAACAACATATACGGTGCGTGCAACGGACCAATTTGATTGTACCGCTGAAAAGTCGACAACTGTTGTTGTGAAAGCCAATACGCCAATCAAACTTCGCCTCGGGAGCGTGGTCGCAGGCGCAGGTGTCGAAGAAGCCTCAATGCTCATCTTCGCCGAAACGGCAGATCAACAACTTCCGCTGCACATAGATTCTTTGAGCGCCGAAATCAGATTTGATGCCTCTGTTTTCTTGCCACTTTCGATTGATCGAGGCAGAATGCAGGTTGGGATACAAAGTGATGAACGTGTGCTCTTTGTGTCTCTGAGCAATATCGACCTGCTTATATCGGGACAGCGACTTGCCGACGTTCGTGGAGTGATTCTCCTTGGTGCGAAAGACACTGCCCGTACCCGTTGGGTAGACGCTAGATGGTCAGGAGATGTTTGCCCGAGCATTGAAACGAGTGATGGCTACATTTTCGTAAGCGGTTGCTTTCTGCGCGGCCGAGCATTTCGCGAATTCGCTGGGGCAACACTCAGCGTTGGATTAGACCAAGACAACGGCGTAGCAACATTCGAAATCGGCGGTACAGAAGTTGGCGACCACACAATCAGCCTTGTCTCTGTGAATGGCCAACGTGTTTGGACTTCGACGTTCAATAGGCAGTTCAACGATGCAACACCAAAACGCATACAGGCGGACGTTTCCTCGCTAGCAACTGGTGTGTATGTAGTGCAATTGGAATCGCCAATGGGACCACAAACTCTTGTAATCCCTCTGTTACGGTAACACTCCCAGCAGTTGCTCGTATCTTTGCGGCGTGAAATTATTGATACGCCTTTCCACCCTTCTCCTTTTCGCTCATCTGTGCTCGGTTCCCTTGCATGCTCAGCGCAGGGATAGCACTCGTGTACGCGACTCTATTCGCACGTATGCGAAGGAGGGCATCGTCGTCACGGGAACTCGTAATGAAGTGCTCATCAAGGACTCGCCGGTTCGCGTAGAGGTGATCGGAAAAGACCGCATCCGAACTACTGCAATGGTCACACTTGCAGACCTGCTGAAGGAGCAGACAGGGTTGCTCATGCAAGGCAGCGTTCGAACAGGCGTCCAACTGAATGGCTTAGGCCCTGACTATACAATGATCTTGATCGATGGTCAGCCAATGGTAGGTCGCGTGGCCGGTGTTCTCGATCTCTCGCGTGTTTCTGTTGGCAACATCGAGCGCGTAGAGATCGTGAAGGGTCCAATGTCGAGCATGTACGGTAGTGAAGCATTGGCTGGTGTGATCAACGTGATCACCAAGCGTCCGAGTGATGGCTATTCAGGTCGGATGTCTTCGCAGTACCTCTATCATGGTCAGTCCGAGATTCAAGCAGAGGGAGCCTATGGTTCTGCTTCTACCGAGATCAGTGCTTTCGCGAACTATAAAAATTCCCCGTCATTCACGCTCGCAACGAATGGCGTTGAATGGCCCTTCTCGTCGTTCGAAGATGGAACGCTGCATCTGAAAGGACTTTGGTCTGTTGCGAAGGGACTGAAGGTAAAGGGTTCTGTTCGTGCGTTCGGCACACACACACGAGGCACATTTGTTGAATCCGTCCTCGGTCAGATTGCCACGAACACCGGCAGCGTAGAACAGTATGATGTGAGTAGCACGGCAGGCGTAGAGTACACGAGTGGGAAGGCACACCTTTTGTGCAATGCGTACACTACTGTGTACAATGAGCGATACAACTTCGATGTCGCACAGGGTGAGCGGGGCGCGGTTGACGACCTTCTTCGGCGCACTGCGCGCATGTATGCCCAATACGATCTTCTCATGGGTGTGAATGACCGAATGACGGTGGGAGGAGAATTCCTCTATGAGGACATCGGTGGCTCTCGCTATTACGATTCTCTCACGCCAGGCTACAAGCCGTTCTATCGCACGTATGTTGCATTTGCGCAATGGGAGGGGTTGCCAAACGATTGGATATCCTATGTACTCAGTGCGCGACTTGACGACAACAACATTTACGGAACCGCCGTTTCACCTCGGTTCTCCGTGCTGCTCAAACCCGGAGAGCATTTGCGGTGCAGTGGATCCATTGGAACTGGATTCAAGGCCCCAGATTTTCGGCAGAATTTTATCGAATTCTCGAATCGACTTCCCGGCGCTGGGTACGATCTTATTGGTGCAGCAAGACTTGGCGTTCAGCTTCAACCGGAGCGGAGTCTGTCGTACGATGTAGGACTCCGATACGAAGACGTCGATATCGAGGTAGACGATACGCATGTGCGCATGAATGCAGAGGTGCGAGCGTTTCGGAACGACTTGCGTAACCTGATCGAATACTATCTCTATGGATCGGCCAATGGACGCAATGTGTATTCCTATCGCAATCTTGCACGCGTCTATACACAAGGTCTCGAGATCAATCTGCGTGCGGTTGTTGCATTTGACGACGTGGGATCGTTCGGACTTTCCTGCGGCTATCAGTTACTCGATGCGATGGATAAAGAAGTGCTTGATGCCATCGATAAAGGTCAGGCCGGCACGATCGACAAACCCCTTACGCGCGACGACTATCATGGCCTTTGGGGT
>JBBRES010000208.1:0-3836 GCA_038202665.1 Kapaibacterium sp. (SeqCode)
TGTGACGCACCAATAGCTTATGTCAAAACACAAAAAAGGCGAGAAGCATGTGCTTCTCGCCTTTTTGCCCTTTGGGAAGGGGTTCGTCGGGGCGGCGGGATTCGAACTCGCGACCTTCTGGTCCCAAACCAGACGCGCTAACCGGGCTGCGCTACGCCCCGAAGGGGTTGCAATATGCAAAAAAGTCTCTTGCACACAGCATCCTGAGGTCGTACTTTTGAATAAATACATATTGGCTCACTGAATAGCACCCCGAGTTTGATTGACCTCATTTTCGTTGTGGTGGTGAAAGGTGAGAAGGGGAGTGCCCCCAGACGAGTGGTGACGTCTGGGGGTATCTCACATCTGGGGGGTCCCGCCGTCCTACTGGCTAGATGCAATTTCGTCGGATTCTCGGTGGATGCGACTGCAGGAATGGCGTTTTGTTACCGGCATATACATACCTAGTGGGAATGGCTCTGGGTGTGGCAAGGTGACGTAAGCGTATATGAATGAGCCACTTCCACTCTGTCATCTACTGGCAGACTGACCCTTCAAAAACGGCACTTTGTTACGTGCATATTTCGATGCATTTACCTGGACCGCGGCTTTCGTAAATTGTACCATTCCACTTAAGGTCCCTATGGTTCGCTACATCCTTGCCGCCCTGCTCCTTCCCACAATCATTTCCATTTCCCTTGCGGGTTCGGAGATACCGGGTGGACCTCAACTGAAGCCGATTGCGATTGTGAAGGCCACGGTACACACGGTGAGTGGCGGCACATTGCAGAATGCCTCGGTGGTGTTCGACAAGGGACGCATCGTGAGCGTGGGAACAGCTGTAGACATTCCTGCGGGCGCAGTGGTGATCGATGGCACCGGCAAGCACGTCTATCCTGGTTTTATTGCCCCTATGGCGAGCACCGGTCTTGTAGAAATAGACGCCGTTCGCGCCACACGCGATGTAGCAGAAGTGGGATCGTTCAATCCGAACGTGCGCGCAGAAGTGGCCTATAATCCCGATAGCGAGATCATTCCCACGGTTCGATACAATGGCATCCTTTTGGCAAACGTTGCGCCGCAAGGTGGCACCATTAGCGGTATGTCTTCGGTGATGCGCTTGGACGGGTGGACGCGCGAAGACATCGCCGTTGTTCCCACCTCCGCACTGATTGTGAATTGGCCGCAGATGGATGTGGTGAACGCGCCGTGGATGAAGAAGAGTGCAGATGAACAACGCAAAGAAATCGACAACAACGTGCGCGATGTGATCGACTATCTTCTTGCGGCACGTGCCTACTCTGTTGCTGCGCGCGCGGGTGTTGATTCATCGAAGCGCGACATTCGTCTTGAAGCAATGCGTGCAGTATTCGAGCGTGGACTTCCGCTGATGGTGCTTTGCACGACGCAACGACAGATCGAATCCGTACTCGACATGCAACGTCAGTTTGGACTTCGGATCATTCTTGTTGGCGCGCAAGACGCAACGCGATGTCTCACACAAATCAAACGAGCCGGTGTATCGATTATCATCGGTCGAGTGCACGGTCTCCCACGTCACGAAGAAGACGCCTACGATGCCACCTTTACTCTGCCTGCAACCCTCGCCGCGGAAGGCATCCCGTTTGCCTACAGTGAAGGTGGACACTGGCAACAGCGCAATCTTCCGTTCAATGCTGGAAGCTCCATCGCCTTTGGATGTTCAGAGCTCGATGCAGAAAAGGGACTCACGTTATGGCCCGCACAAATGCTTGGTATCGATGCATCGTATGGTTCGCTTGAAGTTGGAAAATCTGCAACGTTGTTCGTGAGCAACGGCAATGCACTCGATGCTCGCACAAATATTCTCTCGTACGCATTCATTGACGGTCGTGCGGTAGACCTTTCGAATCGTCACACCAAACTCACCACGAAGTATCGTGCGCGTTCAAAGCAGTGATCGCCAACGGAACGCTTCTTGATTCTACTCCTGTAACGATTCCCGCTACGTCGCTCGCCATGTCGCGCAGGTCTATGTCTGCCGCAGACTTCGCCTCCTTCAATGCCGTGAGTTTGCACGAGATTACCTACATGAGCAACGGCCTTCGCATCAAGGCCTGGCTTGCCCTGCCGCCTGCGGGCCCTTCTACCTTCCCAGCTATCATGTTCAATCGCGGTGGAAGCGGTCCACGCGGCGCGCTTACCGCCGAAGGTGCGATGCAGTATGCCGGCCTGTATGCATCGTGGGGCTACGTCTGCATTGCAAGCAACTACAGGGGTGTGGGAGGGAGCGAGGGAGGCGAGGAGTGGGGAGCAGGTGATGTAGACGATGCGATGAATGTGGTGCCATTGTTGGAGTCGCTCGGATACGTAGACGTAGATCGAATTGGCTTGATTGGCGGAAGCAGAGGAGGCATGATGGCCTTGATGATGCTACGTCGCACCGATCGATTCCGCGCCGCCGCCACGATCTGCGCACCAACCATGATTCATGCAACGGATGCCGCCGCATATATCCGCAAGACCATGGTGAAACATTTGTCGGCGGATGCAGACGTACAGAAAGAAGCCGAAGCACGAAGCGCTGTGCTGTGGGCACATGAACTTTCGAAGTCCACTCCGTTGTTGGTGTTGCACGGCACGGGAGACAAACGTGTGTCGCCCGAGCACGGCCTGCACCTTGGCATAGCATTGCAAGCGGCGCAACACCCATACCGATTGATTATGTATGAGAATGCAGATCATGTGTTGGCCGGACGTAGACGAGAATCGAATCAAGACCTGCGATGGTGGATGGACCACTTTGTACGAGATCGCGGACCTCTCCCAAGAGTTGGACCGCACGGAGCATAAGACATGATGAAATATCTGATCGCTTTTCTTATTGCCACTGAGCTGTTCGCACAAGGTTCCTTTCCTACGAAGCGAATCCCAACGGATTACGATGTGCTCACGTACGATATGCAGTTCGATCTTGTGAATGCGCTGAAGACTACGCGTTCAGAACGTGGACGTCGAAAGGTCGAGCCAAACATCAACATCACCTTCAAACTTCTAAAGCCAGCGGATAACATTGTCTTGGATGCGAGTGACTTGGAGATTGACGCCGTGACGATGGACGATGGTACGGTGGGATTCGACACGCTCACGCCGAACACACTTACCATTCGGTTCGCCTCAACACTCGACACGGGCGTCGTGCATAAGCTCACGATTCTCTATGCCATTCTGCACGATAATCGTGGATTCAATGCATTGGCACCTGCAGACGATACAGCAAAGAAATTGCTTGAGCCGCAAGTGTTCACGTTCTCAGAGCCAGAAGATGCGCGGTGGTGGTTCCCATGTCACGACACACCAAGCGACAAAGCAATTTTCTCCGTGCTGGTGCGCACGCCAAAAGGATTTCGATCTACGTCGAACGGTGTGCGCGTAAGCGACTTGGTAGACTCAGACTCCACGCATGTTGAACGGTGGCGACAGACCGAACCCATGCCTACGTATCTCGTGGTGATGAATGCATCGCGCTATCGCGTGTACGACCAAGTGTACAAGCGCAGCGCAACAGACTCGGTTCCCATCAAGAGCTATCAGTGGGATGGCGATTTCAAAAACGATTCATTCGATGTTGTGGCGACGTTTGAAAACGTGCCTCGGATGTTCTCGACGTTAGAGCGATTGTTCGGTCGGTACCCCTTCTCCACCTACGGCCACACCACCATCGCACCCGTGAACTTTGGCGGTATGGAACATTCCAGCATGACGTCAATCTCTCGCGCATGGCTCAAGGCCAACGCAGAAATCGGTGTTGTGCACGAGCTCGGCCATCAGTGGCTTGGCGATCTTGTGACGTGTGCGACGTGGGCAGACTTGTGGTT
>JBBRES010000209.1:0-3732 GCA_038202665.1 Kapaibacterium sp. (SeqCode)
CCTCAACCGTTCGCTTGCGCAAACGGCGATGCTGTATATGATTTGTATGATTCTTGCCGTGATTGGTTACGCGATTACGGCGCAGCAACAACCTTGACGTCTTTGTTGTAGAGCGAAATCTCGTCTACATACCGTGCAAGTTCTGCGAGTTCTTTTGGTGGTGCGATATCCCACACGATTTTCTTCCGCTTCCCACCCATGACGACCGTCAGCGTTGTTCGAGGAGCATCGGCTACTTGTGCCATGTAATCGTCTTTGCGTGCATATACATCTGCTTGTGCAATGCGCTCGACAAGCTGACATACCGTTTCGCCGCTAATCATGCCTGTTCCCGTACCAAGAAATGGCGTTGCTGCACGGGCATCTACCGTTATCGTGCCTGCGCCGTCGATCCGCGCCGTATAGTTCGGACAACTACCCATGCATGAGCCACGCGATACTTCTACAAAGAAGTTCGCCGCCGTAATGTTCTTGCCGCATGGAGGTGTTTGTGCGGAACTGCAACTCATAACAAACGCTGCTGCAACCAATACAAGTATGCGTTGGAAGCGATGATCAGTGAACATGTGGATACTTTCTTTGTGATGGTTGCGGTTCGATAACATTGCCGTTACAGACGGGAAACACCACTAAAATAGCTTTGCACGCTCCAATCACCACGAGGGAAGTATGCAAAGAGTCCAAACCCGTACACTGTTGTTCATTGTTATTCTCTGCGTTCTACGGCTACTTGTACCGATCGTAGCCAATGCACAACCTGCACAAGTGATGCAGTTCACGAGTAGATACATCAACCGTCCGGCAGCGCTGGATAAGTCGGCGTGCGAAAGTGTCGCCTACGACCCTACCACAAAGACCGCTGTGTTCACAGATGCAAATCTGAACAAGATCACGTTCGTGAACATTGCGAACCCAGCAACGCCCGTGTTTGTGCGGGACGTGCTGCTAAGCGCCTACGGCGGTATTGTGAATAGTGTCGCAATCAAGAACGGACTCGTAGCGGTTGCCATCGAAGACGGTGTGCTGCGTCAAAATCCGGGTAAGGTGTTGTTCTTCACAACGGCCGGTGTTTTCCAACAGGTAGTACTTGTAGGTGCAATTCCAGACCAAGTGACGTTCACACCAGATGGACAGAAACTCGTAGTGTGCAACGAAGCAGAGCCGAGCAACGACTATCTCCAAGATCCAGAAGGATCTGTGAGTATCATCTCTCTCTCTGCCGGCGTCTTGAACGCAACCGTTCAGACAGTTGGATTCAGTGCGTTGAATTCGAAGCGCGACAGTTTGAAGGCGCTTGGTGTGCGATTCCTGGGACCGAACAGCGTTGCGCAGGATATGGAGCCAGAGTATGCAACGATCACGCCCGATGGAAAGACGGCCTATGTAACGTTGCAAGAAGCAAATGCAATGGCCATCATCGATATTCCAACGGCAACGCTCACAAAGATCGTGGCATTTGGCTATAAGGATTTCTCCAAGGGACTCCCACGCGTTCAGCAATTTCCGTTGGCAAACCTTCCAATACTTGGTCGCACAACGGGCGGACAAGACATTCGCATGGGCGGCTTTAGCGGACTCTGGTTTGAAGGATTCTCGGATGTAGCGCAAACGAAATTGCGCTTCCTCACGCATCCGGACCGAGGTCCGAATGCAGACCCAACAACATTGCGTGGTGCGCCTCGCCGCCCTTTTGCCTTGCCAGACATGCAAGAAGAAGTTATTCGCTTTGAGCTCGACAAAACAACGGGCGCCTATAGCATCCTGAATCGCATTCCGCTGTTTCGTGCCGATGGTGTGACGCCAATCTCGGGTCGGCCAAACGTCCAAGCCGCCGGACAAGGCATTGCCTATACGGATGAGTTTGGCGTGGACTTGTTTGGGAACGACATCCCGAACGATGCCTTCGGTGGCGACTTCGAAGGAATTGCAACTGATGCAAGTGGCACGTGGTGGATGGTTGATGAATACCGTCCAGCCATTTACAACTTTCAGTCGAATGGTACACTCATTGCACGATACATTCCGCTCGGAACGGCAGCGGCAGCAGGTGCAGCGGCGGGAACGTTTGGAACAGAGATCCTCCCGGCAGTGTACGGTCAGCGCCGCTCTAATCGTGGCTTCGAGGCCGTTGCAATCGAAGGCAACAAGCTCTACGCCTTCATTCAAAGTCCACTCGATAATCCAGACGATGCAACAGACAAGGCATCGAAGGCCTCTACGTGGTGTCGCATTGTTGAGTTCGACATCGTCACGAAAACTGTTACCGGTGAGTACTTGTATCCGATGTTTGAGAAGGCGGCAGGGGCCGACAAAATCGGCGACGCCACTTCGCTTGGCAATGGCAAGTTCATGGTCATAGAGCGCGATGATGCCACAGGACTCAAGGCTGTGAAGTATGTGTGGGAGATTAATATTCGCACCGCGTCTAACCTTCTTACCACGTCGTACACCCTTCCTCTTGGTCGTACCATCGAATCGCTCACGTTTGCCGAACTCGCCACCATGGGCATACGTCCCGTGGCAAAGCGCAAGGCCGTGTATCTGCCAGGCGCAGGGTACGGAAACTTTGATAAGGTGGAAGGGCTCGCGAAGATCGATAACAACACGTTCCTTCTTGTGAACGACAACGACTTCGGCATTGGTGGATCGGTGTTGCCAACGCCGCCGAATGGCTTGGTAACAATCAATCCTTCGAATATTCCGGTGATTGGATTGCTCACGTTCGACAGACCAAACGGTCTCGATCCAAGCGATAGAGACGGTGGCACGTTCATTGGAAATTGGCCGGTGTTCGGTACGTATATGCCGGATGCTATCAGCAATTTCACGGTGAACGGACAAACATTCCTCGTAACGGCAAACGAGGGTGATTCGCGTGACTTTACCACGCCGTCAGATGAGTTCCGTATCAATGCATCGACGGTCATCCTCGACCCAACTACCTTCCCAAATGCGGCTGCACTGAAGACTGATGCACAACTTGGGAGACTGAGAATCTCGGTCCCAACGGGAGACTTGGACGGCGATGGTGACTTCGACGAACTGCACTCGTATGGGGCGCGTTCGTTCACGATTTGGAATGCAGATGGTAATCAGATCTGGGATAGTGGTAGCGAGTTCGAAACACGTACGGCTGCGTTCTTCCCGGCAAACTTCAATGCCTCGCATTCCTCGAATACTGTAGATGCTCGGAGTCCGAACAAGGGACCAGAGCCCGAAGGAATCACCGTCGGTACCATTGGCGATAGCACCTATGTGTTCGTTGGCCTTGAGCGCATGGGGCATACGATGATGTACAACATCACGAACCCTGTTGCGCCGCGCTACACAGACTACATCAACACGCGCGACTTTGCAGTAACGGCCAGTACGACCACCATCGACAATGGCACTGTTGGAGATCTGGGTCCAGAAGTGATTGCGTTTGTGCCTGCATCGGAAAGTCCAAACGGAAACGACCTGCTTCTTACAGGCAACGAAGTGAGTGGTACGCTTTCTATCATGACCGTGCGGATTCCGAGACTACAAACACAACCACCGACGTCGATGGCAGTGTGTATTGGAGATGTAATGACGTTGCGCGTCGTAGCAACCGGTCCAACACTCACGTATCAGTGGGTGTTCAATGGCGCAGACATTGTTGGCGCAACATCTTCGACGTATGCACCAACGGTTACGTCTACAGCGTTTGCTGGAACCTATCAGTGCAAGGTACGAGCGGCGGGTGGCATG
>JBBRES010000210.1:0-3728 GCA_038202665.1 Kapaibacterium sp. (SeqCode)
AGGACTCACACTCATGGAATGACTCCGCTAAAGCTTGGGTATCCAAGCGATGTGAACAAAACATCCAACAGCCACATTACAATGCCAATGCTCGTCGGCACCGAGATATTGTCGTCCACCTTCAACGAGATCGATCCTGCCTCCGTTACTCCCCCAACGAAGGAACCGATTGCTCCGCACAACACGAACGTGAGCGGCAGGTCGTAGACGGCCGCATAGAACAGTACAACACCAATGCCGGTGGCAATGAACGTTACCGCCCCAACCAAGCTCTTATCAAGAAATTTCCGCTTGCCATAGCGCCTGCCGACGAGCGCAGCAAACGTATCAGAAACGATCAAGATCGTGAAGGCCGTAACTGCGATTGAGGTTGGGAACACAAACATGGTGAGCGTTGCTGCAATCAGAACCCACGAGGCACCCGTGAGTCTGAAGTGTTCCGTTTGCTTCTCGTGTTGACGCAAGAGACCACCAACCAGCTTCATCATCAGTGCGCGTGTTGGCTCGTGATAATGCATGAGAACATCGACTGCTAACGACGTGATCGTCATAGCCACGAGCAGACCAATGCCAAGTGTGTGAGGGACCTGAAGGTAGATAATGGGAATCCCTAGCGAAGCAATATGAATGCCTTTTCTCGCTAGTTCGTTGCCGTATGTAATTTGCGTACTGTCGTCGCTCAAAACAGGTCCTTTTCTACTCCAAAGATCTACATGCCAATCCTTCGACTCGATGCTCATGCCAAAATCAACATCGGACTCGAGGTTCTCGGCAAACGACCGGACGGCTTTCATGAGATACGTTCTGTCTTCGTTCCGATAACGCTTGCCGACGTGGTGTCCACCGAAGATTCTCCGGTGGATTCGGTGACGTGCGTTCCCGCCGTAACCGACAAACCCGAGAACAATCTTGCGTACCGAGCAATGCAAGCCATACGATCGAGGTCGAATGCTTTCGACCGAACAGCAAAGATAACGGTCGTCAAGCACATCCCGACGGGTGGAGGCCTAGGAGGCGGAAGTAGCGATGCGGCCGCCGTGCTGCGACTCTTGAATGAGCAGTGGAAGCTCAGCCTTACACAGTCCGACCTGTGTGTCCTAGCCGCAGAGCTCGGCAGCGACGTTCCATTCTTCGTTGATGAACAGATATCGTTTGTAGAAGGGCGCGGGGAGCAGATCTCAAAGCTTGACGTCAAAATCCCCTATCACATCGTTATCGTAGTTCCGGGCATTCACATCTCTACTCCCGAAGCATATGCCGCGCTCGGACGCGGGCCGCTCACTCCACGAGATACAGCGCCATCCGGTCGCGACCAGTTCCTTGCCTCCGTGCTGCCCTACTTTACCTCCGAACCCATGCATTCGCCGCCAGATGTAGCTCCTGTGAACGACTTTGAGCCTGCAATCTTCCTACTGCATCCTGAATTGCCGCGTATCAAGCAGCAGCTTTACGACGCTGGCGCCATCTATGCGGCCATGAGCGGCAGCGGGTCTACGATGTACGGACTTTTTGCAACGGAGGAAGGTGGCAAGGCGGCGCTAGAAGCGTTCCGTCATTTGACTGCGTATCTTTGCCAACCCTTATGAAGATTCTCGTTTCAGCAGCAGAAGTAGCCCCATACGCCAAGGTTGGCGGTTTGGCGGATATGACGGCGGCACTACCCAAAGCGTGGAGTGCGGCAGGTCACGACGTGATCGTCCTCCTTCCTCTTTACGGCACGATCGACACTGCCGCCTATGGACTCGTGAAAACCGACCATGTGATTGGTGTGCCATTTGGTGGTTGGACAGAATACGCCGCACTGTGGAAAGGGACGCTTCCCGATTCAGACGTACCCGTCTACTTCCTTGATTCACACGAATACTACGGTCGGCAAGGCATCTACGGCTACCACGAAGGCTTCCAAGACAACGACCGTCGCTTCATGTTTCTATGTCGAGCAACGTTCGAAGTAGCGAAAGCACTTGAGTTTAAGCCTGACGTCATTCATGCGCACGATTATCACACGGCCATGTGTATGCCCATGCTTCATGTGCATTACAAAACCGACCCTCATTTTGCAGAGACGGCTGGAGTGTTCACGATCCACAACATGGCCTATCAAGGCATGTTCGATCCGCAGCGCGTGTTGGAATTCGCAGAGTTCGGCATGAAGGAGTTCTATCCGGGCTCGTGGTTCGAACACGACTCTGTTGTCAACGCGATGAAGGCAGGAATTCTGTTCGCAGACAAAGTAACGACCGTGTCTCCCACGTATGCACAAGAGATTCGGTGGACTCCCGAAGGCATGGGACTGCAGGGCGCATTGCAGGCGCGTGGGGGAGACCTTATCGGAGTCCTCAATGGTATCGACAACACGGAGTGGCACCCATCAATCGACAAGTATCTGACGGTTCCCTACGATCATGCAACCATTGAAAAAAAAGAGATCAACAAGCAAGCGTTGCTAACGGAGTTCGGAATCGGCGTTCACGATCAGAGCAGAGACCTTCCGTTAGTGGGCATGGTAACGCGCCTCACTGAACAGAAGGGTATCTCGATTCTCCAGGATGCGATAGAACCATTTATCGCTAACGGCAAGATGCGATTAGTGATGCTTGGAAGTGGTGAGAAACGATACGAGGACTACTTCAAACATCTGGCTGCACAATACCCGCAGCGCGTCCTCCTTGGTGTTGGGTATAACAACGCACTATCACACCGCATCCAAGGTGCGTCTGATTTTTACTTGATGCCGTCGAAGTTCGAGCCCTGTGGTCTCACTCAGATGTATGCACTGGCGTATGGCGCTATCCCCATCGTGCGAGCAACGGGTGGCTTGGCCGACACTGTAGAACAATATGACCCAATCACGTTTTTAGGAAACGGCATTCGGTTCAACCGTTATACGTCCGATGATTGCAGAGCAGCGATCAATGATGCGCTGCGACTCTACAAGCGTGAGCCGCATTGGTCGCATCTTCGCGCCAACGCGATGAAAGTGGATCATTCGGCACGTCGCTCAGCGGAACACTACATCGAAGTGTTCACGTGGGCGAAGGAACTCCACGCCAAGCATTAAGCGCGCTGTAGTCCGAGCAGAACTTCGAGGCCCGTTGTACCCGGAAACATATCCATGGGCTCCAGTGCCGTAGCCTTATACCCTGCCGCCTTCCACTCCATAATTGTTCTGCGGATTTCTTCAGGTCCGCAAAAAATGTGCACGACCGTCCGCGGCTTGCGCGCACCGAGAGTTGCGATCACGTCTTTTGCCGTACCACTGCGAGGAGGATCGAGCACGAGTACTTCTTGATCTCGATGAACGTGCGGAAGTGATCGTTTCAATGTTAATGGGGTGATCATCGTTGCGCGGGCCAGAGCTTTTCCGCCAGCACGTTGAATGTTGTACCGTGCGTTGTTAATCGTGGCTTCGTCTGCATCGATAGCAACAACATCGTGCACCTTTTTACCAAAAGCAGCTCCAAACAATCCATAGCCGCAATAGAGATCGAGCACTCGGTCTTCTGCGGTTGCATTTGCATATCCCAACACCTTAGAAACAAAGATGGGAACCATCGCTAAGTTGATCTGAGAAAACGAGAAACAGCCTACTTGATAGGTGACTCCCTGCGACGTGATGTTGTACGCAGCATTTCCAAGAACCTTCTTTGTTGCAAGGCCATGAAGTGGACGTTCTTGCTCGAAGTAGTAACGACTTGCCGAAGGGTCTACATACAGCCAGGCCGATG
>JBBRES010000211.1:0-3699 GCA_038202665.1 Kapaibacterium sp. (SeqCode)
AGCAGGAGAAGTACTGGATGGGCAACGGCGGAGTAGACCTGTACGTGGGTGGTGGTGAGCATGCCGTGTTGCACTTGCTGTATGCGCGGTTCTGGCACAAGGTGTTGTACGACTATGGCCATGTACATACCATCGAGCCATTCAAGCGCTTGTTCCATCAAGGTCTCATCATGGGCGAAGACGGAAGAAAGATGTCGAAGTCACTCGGCAATGTTGTGAATCCCGACGATGTGGTTCGCGAGTATGGAGCGGACGCATTGCGCTTGTACGAGATGTTCTTGGGTCCACTCGAAGCCTCCAAACCCTGGAACACCAAAGGTCTCGATGGCATTTCACGCTTCTTGAATCGCGCGTGGCGATTGATCGTGAATGAAGAAGGAACGTTGTCGGAGACGGTCCAAGATGTTCCGTGCACTACCGAGCAAGACCTTGTCTTGCATACCACTATCAAGAAGTCGCGCACTGATATCGATGAGTTGAGTTTCAATACGAGCATTGCACAGTTCATGGTGTTCGTGAACGAGTTTACGCCCGCCAGTATCCGTCCACGCATCGCAATGGAGCAGTTCGTGCAGTGCTTGGCACCGTTCGCGCCACACGTTGCGGAAGAATTGTGGTCAGTGCTCGGACATACGACGAGCGTGTTCTTCAGTGACTATCCCAACGTGGACGAGTCGAAGCTCGTGACCTCGGAAGTGGAGATCGTATTGCAAGTGAACAGTAAGATTCGTGGTAAGATGATGGTGCCATCGGATGCTGATGCAGAGACGATGGGATCGCTGGCTCGCAATGCATCCGTCATCCGAGAAGCAATAGAAACCGGACAGATCGTCCGTGAAGTGATCGTACCCGGAAAAATCTATAACGTCATTGTCCGCCCGAGTTAACGAATGAAGTTGATCATCACCACTATCATCCTTGCTTGCACATTTGGTGCGCAGGCGCTCGCACAGACGCCCACGTTTGCGGGTCCGTTCGAGACCGGACGTCTCTGCTCGCCACCCTTGAACGAGGCATCAGGTTTGGTGGTGACAAGCGGCACAGGATCGTTACTGTGGGCGATCAACGATTCGGGTGACTCTTCCTTCGTCTACGGCTTCATGCAAAATGGAACATTGGTCAAGCGGATGATCATTCCTAATGCAACCAACCGCGATTGGGAGGATCTTGCCTACGGTCCCGGACCAGATGCCTCGCATCACTACTTCTACGTTGCAGAGATTGGCGACAACAACGCCAAGGCACCAAGCGTGGTGGTGTATCGCATCATTGCCGATGAAGATCCGATTCCGTCGCAGTATGCGGCAACATCGCGCACATGCACGTTCACGCGTGATACGAGCGAGCAGGCAACACGATTTGAGTTTGTGTATCCCGATGGATCTCGCGACGCAGAAACGCTGCTGATTGATCCGCTCACATTGGATTTGTATATCGTGACGAAGCGCGAGCGAGCATCTCGCGTGTATCGCGCACCTTTTCCGCAGAGCGCAACAGGGATCGACACGTTGCAGTTTGTGACCACGCTTCCCTTCTACCTTGCCACAGGAGGAGACGTCTCACATAGCGGACGTGAAGTGCTCATCAAGAACTACACACATGTCTACCACTGGACACGTCGCGGTGCAGAGCCACTCTCCGAAACCCTCAAACGCGCGCCCGAACAAGTGAACTACATGCCGGAGCCACAAGGCGAAGCCATTGCGTGGAATGCCGACGACACGGGCTATTACACCACGAGCGAGCAAGAAGACGCCGCGTCGTTCCCACCTCGCATCTACTTTTATCCACGCGTTACGCCAACGTCTTCCATCGCAGAAATGCGCGACGTGAAACGTCCGCAGATCAGCGTGCTGCCCATAGAAGGAGCGCCTCGCAAGTTTCTAATCAGATATGCCATCACAGGTCAATCAACCATAAAACTGTCGATTCTCAATGCCTTCGTGTTGAAGATCAAAGACCTTGGGCAATCGTCCGTCGAGGGCGGACTTGTGGAGCAAGAAGTAGACTTGGGCGATCAAGCACCGGGTACGTATATCGCCGTGCTCGAAGCTGGCGACTATTATGCGTCGGTTCCGTTTACGATTCGATAGCGTTGGTCGCTGCGCGCCAACGGCTTAGCGCAATAGTTAGTGCCAGTGCGAAGATGGCGGACGTGACGAGTAGTGCGGAAGCCAGTCCGCGAGCATCGCCTATCATACCCACCACCGGTCCCACCACCATGAACATGGCGCGCACGCCAAGCTGTCGCACAGAGAGCACCGTTGCTCGACGATCGCTCGTCACGCGTTCATTGATAGCGGAAGTAAAGATAGGATTGGTGGTTCCGCGTGTGATGTAGAACACGGCCACGACTGGGAGGAGGAACACAGACTGCCACAATCCTAATGCAAGAAGGCCGAGCACAACACTTATGCTAAGGATGGTGATCGTGGTCATCATCCCTACGCGATGCTCAATGGTATGCGCGCGCATGGCCGCAACACCAACAATGGCATTGCAGGCAGCCCACAACACACCGAACAGTGCGATCGGTACACCTGATGCTTGCCACCATGGTTGAATGAACCACACCATGGTCAGTGTGGAACTTCCAAGAACGGACGATGTGATCAAGATCCACCGAAGTGTTCTGTCGTGCACCACCACATCACGAACAATGCGAAGAACATCGATCATGCTCGCGACGCGGCTCTGCGACTCGTGTACAGAGGGTTCCACGAGAAGATAGGCGCACGGCAAGAGGAGGGCCGCGATGCATGCCTGTACGTAGAACGGCAACAACAGCGAGATGCCTGCGAGTGCACCGCCAACAACGCTTGCAACGGCCTCGCTAAAGTTTCCGGCCGAAAGTCTACTCCCTTCCGCCTTCACGCTGTGATGTGCCGTGTCTAGCTCGAGCATGGTATCGTACAACATGGCCGAGTCTGTGCCCGACACAAAACTGATACCGATAGCAAGTAACGTTTCTGCGCCAAGAAATTCCGCGAACGTTGTGGCCCACGGGTAGCACCACCAGCCAAGCGCGATGAAGATGCTACCGATGATCATCGTACGTCTGCGACCCACCACGTCGGAGAAATACCCACTCGGCACCTCTACAAGTACCATCACAGCCGCAAACACGGCCTGCAGAATCATCACGTCGGCCAATCCAAAACCGCGATGCTGGAAGAACACCACGATAATGGAGATCGTCACCATGAAGGACTGCACAATCTGAATAGCACGCAGAAGTTTGATGTTCCGGCGCAAAAGAGCGAGGCGAGGTAGAGAAATGTGAGACATGGCAAGGTGGAATGGAAGAATCATGCCATTTTTGCATCCGTACTTCTACGAAAGTAATAATGCGCTTTTCTACGCTTCTCATGTCGTTGGTTGCACTCTCCGTTTTTGGTGCTGCAACAAGCCACGCACAACTCAGCACGGGACCGCTCGAACGGCGTTTATCCGATGCTTGCTCGTTGTTTGGTGATCATCCAAGTGCCTATGACTCGCTCTTCACGGCGTCCTTTAAAGCGCAAGTATCGGATGCGCAGCTCTCGGCCGGACTTCAACAGCTTTCAGCTATATGCGGTCCGTGTACCGAAGTGACAATTACGAAACGAACGAGCAATCTTGCAGCATCGGCAAATGCGCGGATGAAGAACGGCTATGTTATTCCAATGACAATAGCCATCGAGGAAGCACCACCTCATC
>JBBRES010000212.1:0-3650 GCA_038202665.1 Kapaibacterium sp. (SeqCode)
AGAGATTCTCGAATTCGTCCAGCAAGCGTACAGATTCAGCCGTGGTGATGTGCTCCATGGTGATCCGAAGGCGGGGATACTTTACGGCGAGATACCGATAGATCTCGCAGAATTCTCGTTCCCGGTCCATCACAAAGCCATGCGTTTCTCCGTGCACGAGCAACGGGATGTCGAGCTCCTGCATCATGGAATACATGTGGTCCATGGCGGTGATCTCTTGCACACCTGCATCGCTGTTGGTTGTAGCGCCTGCGGGATAGAGTTTGATTCCAAGAATGTGAGGCTTTGCAGCAAGAAGTTCTGTTTCAGAGTAATCCCTGAAAAACAACGTCATGTAGGGCTCAAACACATGTGGTGACACGGCCTTGCGCACTTCTTCTGTGTACCAAAGCAGTCGGTCGACAGTATCTACTTGTGGGACGAGATTCGGCATGATCACACCACCGGCAAAATGTTCCGCACTGAGCGGCGCCACAAGACGAAGCATATCGTCTTGACGGAAATGCAAGTGCATGTCGAGAGGAGAATGGAGCGTGATCTTCATCGCGTGGCTTCCGGATACGGAGGAACATCGTCGAGTCTGCGCATAGAACCGTCGTCGTCTATTGCAGCAACAACGGCTGAACGTCCATTCGTGAGAATGATTGTGGGTGCTCGAAGGGTAAGATTATACCAAGCGGATTGCCGGAGCGTTTCTTCGGTGATGGCGATGGACGGTGCCTTGCACTCTACAAGAAGAAATGGCTTCATGTGTTCATCCATCCACACAATGTCGTACCGCTGCAACGTGCCGCGCACCACGCGCTCCACCGAACATCTGCCAATGGGATAGTGTTTGTGATTGACGAGCCAATGAATGCAGTGCTGACGTACCCACTCTTCTGGCGTAAGAGCCACTTGCTGCTTTCGCACATCGTCGTACATGCGAACGACGCCATCGCGCGTAGAGATCTTCGTCTCGAACGACGGAAAGATCAAGGCCGGAAGCACAAGGGGTTCCGTAGAGTCGGCGGGCGTCACTTGTTAAACCTGCGCATATCGCGAACCTTCACCGTGAACATGTAGACGATGAAAATCAAGGCCACGGCATTTGCCCAGATGATGCTCACGTCTACTCTCAGAAGTCCGTATGTGAGCCACAGGCAGGCGCCTGTGAGCATGAGAGAAAGCATTCCGATAGAGATCTGATCTACCTTGCCTGTTGTCCAAACTTTCATGGCCTGCGGCAGAAGTGCGAACGTAGAACAGCAGCCGGCGGCGAGTCCAAGAATGGTGAGTCCTTCCATTACTCAGTTCGCATACGCTCGTATGCCTCCATAATCACATCCGGATAGTTGGATACCACTGCTCGTGCGCCGAGCATAAACACTTTGCGAAGATCTTCGATGGTATTCACGGTGTACACTCCAACGGGAATCAAGTGTGCGATTGCATCGGCCATACGTGCGTGCGTGAGCTCGTGGATCGAGCATCCAAATCCATCGGCCTGACACGAAAACACGACGTCAGACGGAAGGCGATTGTCATGCGGGACGTTCAGCGCAACCGTATGCAAGGTGGCGTCTGCGTTCTTGACCATGCGGAGTGCGTTGTGATCGAACGACGAGAACACCATGTGTTGTTGATAGTCAAATCGCTTGATGGTTGCCACGAGGTCTGCAATGTCTGCGAGTGCTGTGTGTTGATCCGTAATCGGCTTCAACTCAATGTTCAGGTACGCATGTTCACGCAGAAGCGCGAGTGCCTCTTCGAGCGATGGCACACGCTCGCCAGCGAAGGATGCATCGAACCACGAGCCGGCGTCGAGAGATCGTATAGCTTCGAACGAAGTGTTCTTGACGTGGCCATGTCCGTTCGTAGTGCGCCCAAGAACATGATCGTGAAACACGATTTGCTTGCGATCACTCGTGAATTGAACATCGAGTTCAATCATGCGTGCACCAGATTCAACAGCGAGTCGCAGTGCTGAAAGTGTGTTCTCCGGCGCACGACCGCTTGCGCCACGGTGAGCGATCACAAAAAATGGCGTCGCGCGCACAAAATCACGCAGCGTCATCATGCGAACTCTCCTTCGGTGGGGCCTCTGTATCCGCGGGCGAAGTCCATCGCCATCATGCGCTTCTTTCCAGGTAACTGAATCTCATCTAGGAGCAAACTACCGTTTTTGCATCCGGTGAGAAAACGACCGTTCTTGATTGACCACGTGCCAGGCGCGAGGCGCTCGGAAGTCACAGACGCGCGATAGATCTTAAGAACGCCGCCACTCCACATCGTCCACGCGCACGGTGCGGGGGAGAGTCCGCGGATAAAATTGCGAACGTCATGCGCCTCCTGTTGCCAATCAATGGAGCTCGTCTCTCGAAACACCTTGGGTGCGGGTGACGCAAGCCGGTCGTCTTGCACGCGCACAACGGCACGATGCTCAAGCAACAGCTCGCAAGTTTCCACAGCACATTCGGCCGCAAGCGGCATAAGGGCATGGTACAGTTCACCGGCCGTCATCCCATCGTCGATGCGCTGTTCACGTTGCGTAATGATGGTGCCCGTGTCTACCACATCGTTCAAGAGAAATGACGTGACGCCGGTAACGTGGTCGCCCTGCATGATGGCATGATTGATCGGGGCAGCACCGCGATAGGCAGGGAGCAAGGAGGCATGGACGTTGAAGGAACCGAGTCTCGGAATGGAGTAGACGTCTTTCGGGAGGATACGAAAGGCTATCACGCAGATAATGTCGGGCCGAAGGTCACGTATCTGCGATTGAAAATCTGGGTCTTTGAGTGACGTGGGCTGAAGAATTGTCTCAATGCCAAGCTCGATGGCAGCAGCCTTCACATCACTCGGTTGCAATTCGAGGCCGCGACCTTTGGGCTTGTCTACAACCGTCACAACTGCACGAATGCCGTACCGTGCATGCAGGGCGCGCAAGGCGGGAACCGCAAACTCGGGCGTGCCCATAAAGATGATTGTTGGCTTCTCAGCCATGCATTGTGGGCTTATCGGTGAGAGATTGGACGATTGATGCCTCGATCTCTCCAAACTCCTTCAAGCGCTTTTTTACTCGTTCCACTGGGTAGTATTCGCGAGCGATGTCTGTGTACATGCGGTAGTGTCCGGCCTCTGAGGCGAGGAGCGACTTGTACAGGGCACGAAGATCGTCGTGGTCGCAGTGGGCAGCAAGAATTGAAAAGCGTTCGCAGGAGCGTGCCTCAATAAATGCACCAACAATCAACAGGTCCAACATGCGCTCCGGCTCATTATGCGCCATGTGCGTATGCAGTTCTTTCACATAGTCGTTACCGGTGTCGCGGGTGAGTTTGATGCCGCGCGCTTCGAGTTCATTCACCACAAGTTCGAAATGCTCGATCTCTTCTTTGACGAGGTCGATCATTTCGTGCACGAGTTTGATATGACTGGGATAGCGGTTGATCATGGAGAGACCGAAGGCAGCTGCTTTCTTTTCGCAGTGCGCGTGGTCGATCAAGATCAGGTCGTGATGGGCATTGGCGACGGAGATCCACGTCGGTTTCGTTTCACATTGGAGACATAGCATATCACAAAGATAGGCTCAATGGGGTATCATTCGCAGGAGCGTGCCGATGAGCGTTGCGAACTTCGTCTCGTCTACGGGTGCGGCGGGGTTGCACCAC
>JBBRES010000213.1:0-3583 GCA_038202665.1 Kapaibacterium sp. (SeqCode)
AATTACACGGAGTCCAGCGCCAACATTCCGCTGCTCACCGATCTTGGTGAGGTAGTCGTCTACCGGACGTGGGATCAATCCTAGCCAGATGATGTAGCGCTTCCATACCGGTTCATTCACCTGATGGTAGCGTTGGAGTGCTTCGAGCTGACTTGGTGGAATGGTCATGCCTTCGGTGCCAAGGGCAGACCCGCCACCTTCGGACCCTCCACCTTTTTTTAACGCATTCATCTGTTGCTCATACGCGCCGCCCGGTGCGTATTGCACAATGAAGAACACAACGATCGTACAACCGAAGAACGTTGGGATGGCAAGAAGGAGTCGTCGAATGAAGTACTGCAGCATAGATTACTTCTTGTATTCCTTCCAGAACTTCATCTCGATCACGTCCTTAGGATCGGGAAGAGCTTTCTTGTTTTTGCGAGCATCTCCGAGAGCTGCAACCTTGTCTGCGTCATACCACCACGAAGAAGCGATCAGGCGGTAGACGTAGGAGAGTTGACCAGTTTTTGGGAGTCCATAGGCAGGCATGCCAAACTTGTTCCAGTGTGCTACACGGATGCCCTTTGGATTCCACCAGAAGCTCGACATGTAGGTGTTGTAGGATATGCCGTCGATTTCACGAATGATGTCGCGCTGACCTTGAATGGAGAACGTTGAATCATACACATCAAGGAGTTCATCAACGCGAGCGTTTTTGAATCCTTGAATGTTGTTGTTGTCGTTCTTGTCCGCCAACGAGCTCTTCAACGATGTTTCTGGATTTGGCGTAACGAGACCAGTGTATCCATAATAGAACACTGAGAAGTTGCGCTCGTCGATGTTCTTGATGATGGCATTCCAATCCATGAACTTCAACTTGAGATCGATGCCGATCTTGCGAAGCTCTTGTTGATAGGGCGTCATGAATCGTTCGACAGGCTTCTGAATCGGAAGCTCGATAACAAATGGCTTGCCATTCTTGACAAGTATTCCATCCGAATTACGCGTTTTCCAACCAGCCTCTGCAAGGAGCTTTTGTGCGCCTTCGGGATCGTACTGCATTGGCGTATTTGCTGGATTGGCAAAAATCGAGTTCGGATAGTACGTGCTAAAGGGTTCGTACTCGTTGTACAAGAGCTTCTCGATGAGTTGCTGACGTGGGAAACACATCATGATGGCCTTGCGAATGCGAATGTCGTCGTAAGGCGCCTTACGCATGTTAAAGGTCATCCCTTGCGTTCCCATCGGACCATCTGTGAAGATGCGTCGACGTAGCACGTACCCGTTCGAGATCGCATCGTACTTCGTGTCGTTGATCCACTTTTCAGTGGTGGCCATATTAAAGCGGAACACATCTGTTTCCCCTGCCTTGAATTTTTCGTATTCGAGCTCAGGGTTATCCTTCACCACCACATAGTTGATGCGATCGAAGTTTCCGGTTGACTTATTCAGAATGTCGTCCTTGGACCAGTAGTCATCGCGACGTGTAAGAGCATAGGATTGGCCGGACTTGATGTCCGATTGCAATACAATGTACTCACCCGTACCCAACGGCATGTTCGTGTTGTACTTCTCAAGGAATTCTGTTCCGGTAAGATTGCCGATCTCATTTGCAGAGAAAATCAACAGCGAAGAGCCGAAGTACAACAGGTTGCGGAAGTTCACAGTCTTTGCCTGCACTTCGACGATGTACTTTGATTTGGCAACGGGTTGCTCAAACTTGCCATACACCAATGCCGAGGAGGGTTCAAGGATGGAAGGATCTGTCATGAGCTTCCATGTTGCAACAACGTCTTCGGCAACAACAGGACTTCCATCACTGAACCGAGCACGCGGATCGATGCGGAAGGTAAACGTCTTCTTATCCGCGCTGATCCTCCAGTGGGAGGCAAGCGCTGGTGCCGTTTCGAGTGTGATAGGATGTTGTCCGACCAGTGCCTCGTATACCATGGCCTTGATGTCGAATACCTGTGCAAGCGAAGATCCTTGTCCCTCAGGACGGAACGTTGCCGGGAACGCAGATTCCGTGAAGGTGATCTGTCCACCCGTCTTTGCATTTGGATCGGTGAAGAGCTTGATGTCTTCATCTGTGGTCGTATACGTCACAAAGCCCATTTGCTCTGCGACCTTTTCGAAGCCATTTCCACCAAGGGTATCAGGAACACTTGGGTCTGCTCCCGGAGGAGTGTCTATCTTGTGCCACGTGTTCTTGATGTTCAGGTCTGCGCTTGCGTCTTGTGTTCGGCGTTTACAGCCGGTAGAAAAGATGGACAAACAGCAAAGGCCTACTACGAGAGTGATCGAGAGACCTGAACGCAATCTTGACGTCATAACAGCTCCTGAAATGAAACACGGCGTTTCGTAATACGAACTGGCAAATATACATTCGCGGTATGAAAACCATTTACCCTGCCGATCTCGCCCACCGTGAACGCCATCAATTCCTCCTCAGCGGAGTGGCTCCACGCCCTATAGCACTCGTTTCCAGCGTAGATGCCGAGGGAAATCACAACGTCAGCCCATTTTCTTTTTTCAACGCCTATTCGTCGAAACCGCCGATTCTTGCCATTGGGCCGGCCATTGCCGCAAAAACTGGGAAGGCCAAGGACACGTGGCTGAACATCCTTGAAACCGGCGAATGTGTCGTGAATACGGTTTCGTACTCGATGGTCGAGAGTATCAACCTCGCCTCGTGCGAGTATGAAAAGGGAGTAGACGAGTTCGAGAAAAGTGGACTTACGAAGGTCCCTTCCGCCCTCGTTGCTCCGCCACGTGTGGCCGAGTCGCCCTTCCAGATGGAATGCAAACTCATGCAGAACATCGAACTACGGCGCGACATTGGAGGCAACGGGAACATCATGTTACTTGAAGTTGTGTGCTTCCATGTGGCAGACTCGGTCTTGGTGGATGGGAAGGTTGATCCGCGGCGCATGGACCTGGTCGCACGCATGGGCTACGACTATTACTGCAGAGCAGACGCGAACAGCATCTTCGAAGTGCATAAGCCACAGTGGAATGGTATTGGCGTAGACGCGCTTCCCGATCACATTCGCGAAAGCACCGTGCTTACCGGGAACGACCTCGCAAAACTGGCAGGCGTGCAAGTGCTTCCGATGCTTGATGGGTCGTTCCCGAGATTTGATCGAGAATTTAGAGCAGACTCTGTGGAGATCGAACTTGCGAATGGCGATCCGGAAGCGGCCCTATATGTGCTTCTTGCATTGCAACGCACTCACGAACGCGCTCAACTCCACCGAATCGCAAAGGCTTTTCTTGCACTCGACAAGATCGTAGAGGCGTGGCAGACATTGCTTCTTGAGGGATAGGCAAGGAGGCAAGGAAGAAAGACTATCTGAGGATGTGCAGCAACTGTACACGCTGATGTTGCTCGTTCACAAGTGAGACAACGTAGATGCCAGGCGACAACTGCGACGTCGCAAGAACGCTATCCGCCGTGGTCGATTCCAAAACGATGCGTCCTTGTAGATCTCGCACAAGCACGGTAGATGAACGAGCGACATCTGAAAAACGAATGTAATCGTTCGCTGGATTGGGAGTGAACATCACCCAGGATTCTTCACTTGCCACTTCGTTTACACTT
>JBBRES010000214.1:0-3534 GCA_038202665.1 Kapaibacterium sp. (SeqCode)
GTTCCAGAGGATCAGATCAAGGACATGAAGGATATGGCCGATATCGACGGAGACCTTGTTGGATATAAAGAAGATGGTTGGTCGGTAGAAAACCTTGGGTCTGTGGATGTAGACGGATCAACGGCCTATAAGCTCAAGTTCACACGGGAAAAAGACACGAAGTTCATCTACGTGGATGCCGTTTCGTTCCTTGAGCTGAAGAAAGAAAGCAAGGCCTCCATGATGGGTCAAGAGATGGAAATCGAAACAGTCTACTCGAACTATCAGAACATTGGCGGCGTGCTACGTCCGTTCCAAATGGAAATGCGCACGCAAGGAACAACCGTCCAAACGATCACCCTGAAGAACGTTGAAACGAATGTTGAGCTCGCCGACTCAATGTTCACGATGCCGAAGTAATTCACTCTATGAAGTATCTCTCTACAGCAGCGCTGATCGTCATGACGACGGTCAGCGCTGTTTCGCAAACAACCATAACGGGAGGCATGCTCGGCGGCATGCGTGCTCGTTCCATAGGTCCTGCAACAATGGGTGGGCGCATCGCAGACGTTGCTGTTGTAACGACCAATCCAAAGATCATCTACGTAGGTGCGGCCGGTGGTGGTGTATGGAAGAGCACGAATGGTGGCGTTACCATGCAGCCTGTCTTCGAAGAATTCAATCAGTCCATTGGAGCAATTGCGATAGACCAAGCTCGGCCCGACACGCTGTGGGTGGGAACAGGTGAGTCGTGGACGCGCAATAGCACATCGGTTGGAGATGGCGTGTACCGTAGCTACGATGGCGGTGCAACGTGGTCATTCATGGGTCTGCCAAACAGCGAACGTATCGCACGCATCCAGATAGACCCTACAGATCCACGTCGAGTATTCGTAGCCGTAACAGGAGCGTTGTGGTCCGATAGCAAAGAGCGTGGACTGTATCGAACAACAGATGCGGGTGCAACATGGGAGAACGTTCTGTTCACGAATGAACGCAGTGGATGTGCAGACGTTGTGATGGACGCTACCGATCCCAAGGTTCTGTATGCTGCCATGTGGGAGTTCCGCAGAACGCCGTATTCCTTTTCGTCAGGTGGCCCCGGCAGTGGACTCTACAGATCTGCAGATGGTGGTTCGACATGGACGAAGATCAGGAACGGACTACCGGATGGAGATCTGGGTCGGATTGCGATCGACATATCACCACTCGACCATACGCTCATCTATGCCAATGTTGAAGCAAAAGAAAGTGGCTTCTATCGCTCTACCGATGCCGGAACAACATGGGAACGTCGCAGCACCACGTCGGCTTCTTCTGTGCGTCCATTTTATTTCTCGCGCATCGTTGCAGACCCCGTCGACAAAGACGTGATCCATAAAGCCGGACTCAACTACTATCGCTCTGCAGATGGCGGCGAATCATTCGACGCGCTCGGTGGAAGCTCGCACAGCGATCATCATGCGATGTGGATCGACAAGAGAGACAATGCGCACATCATTGATGCAACGGACGGTGGACTCTATGAATCGTTCGACAAGGCCAAGCGATTCCGCCACCTTGCCAACCTTCCCATTTCGCAATTCTATCACGTGAGTGTCGATATGCGCGCACCGTATTACGTGTACGGTGGTTTGCAAGACAACGGTTCGTGGTTCGCGCCCGTGCGTACATCCGATGGCATTCACAATGCAGATTGGAAAAACGTAGGCTATGGTGACGGCTTTGCAGTGCTGACGGATGCAACAGACGAGAACATCATTTTTTGGGAATCGCAGGGTGGCGGGGCACAACGAACGGATCTTCGAAATGGAGAAACAAAGAAAGTGCAACCAGTTGCCTCGCATGAAGAAGGAACACTTCGGTTCAATTGGAATACACCCATCGTTCGTAGTGCCGCAAATCCAACGGTGATCTTTATGGGATCGCAGTACTTGCACCGATCGTCGAACAAAGGTGATGCATGGACGACGATATCGCCGGACCTCACCACGAACGACAGCACGAAACTCAGACAAGATCAGAGTGGCGGACTTACGGTAGACAACTCGTCGGCAGAGAATCATTGCACCATCGTGACGATGTGCGATGCGGCGAACGACGCAGATGTAATCTGGGTTGGAACCGACGATGGCAATGTGCAAGTAACGCGCAATGGCGGTTCGACGTGGACGAACGTGACGTCGAACATTCGCGGCCTGCCGGCCCACACATGGGTGTCGTGCGTCGAAGCATCATCTACCAATTCGGCCATTGCCTATGCCACCTTCGATGGACATACGCACGGAGACATGCAGCCATACGTGTACAAGACCACCGATTATGGTGCAACGTGGACGTCGCTTCTGCAGCAAGCGCCCGACGTGAAGGGATATGCGAATGTAGTACGACAAGATCCAGTACGTGCGGAGTTGCTCTACCTTGGAACAGAGTTCGGTCTCTACATGAGCTTCGATGCCGGTAACCACTGGGTGCCGTTCCGTAACGGAATTCCTCCTGTGTCCATTCGTGATATGGTGGTGCATCCGCGTGACCACGATCTGGTGATCGCAACGCACGGTCGGGGCATCTATGTGCTCGACGATCTCACACCTCTTCGTTCCTTCGATCCGCAGAACATTTCGCAAGAAGTAACGATGCTGCCGAGCAGACCAGCCGTGCGTCGCATGGGAGTGATCTCGCAACGATTCAGTGGCGATGCAGAGTTTGTAGGATCAACAACGGACGACGTAGCCACGGTTTGGTACTTCCTCAAAGAGCGCCCAATGAAGGGCGCCACCGAGATTGTGATCAAGGACCCACAAGGTGCGGTGGTACGCAAACTGCCTGCGACTACGCGTAAGGGATTGAACAGAGTTGAATGGCCGTTGCGACTGCCACCGCCAATCTCTGCGACGAGCGAAGTGGGATTTGCGGGGGGCTCTTTCTCGGGTCCACTCGCCCCCGAAGGCACCTACACCGCAGAGGTTCATCGTGAAGGATCGGTCTCTACCAGTAGATTTACGGTAATCACCGATCCCGTCTATGCGCACTCTGCGTCCGACCGAACAGCGCAACAAGAACTCGTGATGAAGCTCTACCAACTCCAAGCAACATTGGCCGTCACGCAAGATCTGGCACTTCGAACGCGATCACGTCTTGATACAGCGCTTGCCCACGCGGAAGGGATTGCTGCCGCAACGATCGGTAGCATGAAAACGCTACGCGACAGTCTGGATGCCATGAACAAGCAGTTTGTGAACACCAAGGTTGGCCAAATCACGGGGGAACAGCAGCTACGTGAGAAGCTCTCCGAACTGTATGGCCAAGTAAACAACTACATGGGCAAGCCATCGGAAACACAGCGCGCATATGCCTCTATCATCGAAGAACGCGTCGCAAACGGTACGCAAACCGTAGAGACGCTCCTTTCCACCTTGCTCCCTCCCATTAATGAGGGACTGAAGGCGGCAGGGAAGTCGGTGATTGCCGTGGATTCTCGCGAGCAAACAGAGAAGCGTCTAAGGAAATGATTGTAGGTTTGCACGGGTAGATTGACCACTGAATAAGGAATGG
>JBBRES010000215.1:0-3520 GCA_038202665.1 Kapaibacterium sp. (SeqCode)
GTTGCCGATTGAACATACCGAAAAGCCGTTCGCATGATGATCGCACCAACATTAATGTCTACAAGCCGAAGCCCTGTGGGATCATCGGCGCTTCTGCTCATGTCCAGAAACGTGTACTCGAGCGACTGCATCGGCTTTACCGACGTATACATGTCTTTGCAGAGATCGATCACGTCCTCACGAGGTAATGTCTCGGCATGTTTCATGATCGTTTGCAGCATCGACCTCACCAAACCAAGCGGATTCTTCAAGTCGTGCGCAGCGATCGACTCTGCTTCAAGGACCGTACGCTCGTGTCGTTGTAGTTGCCGAATATCATTGATTCGATCCACCAATTGCCGCGAAGACTCAGACCGAAACTCCGATTCCCACAAAACAAGAGCATCGAAGGCATCGGCAGTTGCATGCAAGGATTTGTAGACGTTCGCAAGGTCTATGAGGGTAGAAAGGTAGTCGTCGAACGACTGATTGGTCCTGAAAATGTGAAGGGGGCTCAATAACAGGTCTGGCGCGCCCTCCAGCCAGCGAAGTCCCATGTCCTTCGAACGTCCAAGGGCATATTCGAATGTTGCAATGGCCTTGTCCTGATCGCCAAGAGCCGCATGTTCTTTCGCAACGCTCACTGCCGCAGGCACTTCCATTTCTTGGAGTCCATTCTCACGAGCGAAAGCAGCGCAGACTTGTAGTTGCCCCGTAACATCGGCTATTCTACCAATGTTCTTCAGAATGCGTGCAACAGAATCCACGTCGTCGAGCTGTTCCTGCAGGTCACGAACGCAGAGGTCATACTCATAGGCGACGTCGTCATCGCCCCGCCGTGCATACAATTCGCCCAAGTTGAAACACGACGAGGCAAGGCCTCGGTGATGTCCGAGCCGTTCTCGAATAGCGATGCTGCCCAAATGCTGCTCAATTGCTCTGGCGGACTGACCAAGGCGATCAAGCGCCAAGCCATGGTTGGTCAGTAAACTCGCCCTTACCGCGGCATGCTTGTTTTCCTGGACAATCTGGATGCCCTCTTCAAACTGAACGACGGCCCCGGCAGAATCAAGAGGTGATCGGCCAAGTTGTAACCATTGCTCCATTGTCTCGGAATGTGGCGAGCGCAGCAACTCTCGATGGAAGAGGTCTTGTACCTCGGCCTTGGGAAGAGCCTTGAGTTCGTCAAGTGTCGGAACTGTTAATCGGTCTGAATTCAGCATACCCTCATAGTACCTGTTGTCGTTAGGGCAATATATCACCATTCCGTGCTATATTGCGCCCGCTTTTTACGACCAGAACAACGACTCAGAACGGACGACTATGGGTGTTGCGGCACTGCTTTGTACTCTCTTTGCCCCGCTTGCCGGATCGTTGGCACTTCTGTTTATCAACAGAGATCAGACCAAGGCCATCCGCGTAACGGCGCTCGTGATATCGATCCTTACGTTAGGGGCATCCTTACTGCTCTTACCGGAATTCGATCAGTCCCAGTCGTCCTTCCAGTTTGTTATCGATCAGAAGTGGATTCCAGCGTTTGACGCCGGATTTCGGATCGGGATAGACGGCACGTCGCTCCTGCTTATCCTCCTTACCACCTTCATCATGCCCATAGCCTTGCTTTCTTCGTGGAGTTCGATCCGCAAGCAAGAAAAGGAGTACTACGTTCTGTTGCTGTTGCTACAGTTCGGCATGACGGGTGTCTTCCTGGCACTAGACACCTTCCTATTCTACGTGTTTTGGGAGCTGATCCTTATTCCGATGTACTTCGTGATAGGGATCTGGGGTGGCAAGGACCGTATTTATGCCGCAATCAAGTTCTTCCTGTTTACACTGGTGGGATCGCTCTTAATGCTGATTGCCATCATATGGCTTGGATACAGCACTGCGGATCACGTCTTCACGGCAGACTTCATCAAGCTTCAAGCCGCTGGTCCGATGATCCCATTCGAAATACAGAAATGGCTGTTCCTCGCTTTTGCGCTGGCTTTCTGTATAAAAGTGCCACTCTTTCCGCTGCACACTTGGCTTCCAGATGCGCACGTTCAGGCGCCAACACCTGGTTCTGTGATCCTTGCCGCAGTATTGTTGAAGATGGGTACGTATGGTCTGATTCGATTCAACCTTCAACTCTTCCCACAGTCTTCTCATTATTTTGCAGCCGCGATCTCTGTGCTGGCAGTGATCGGCATTATCTACGGCGCTCTCGTTGCCATGGTGCAAACCGACATCAAGAAGCTTGTTGCCTACTCATCGGTAAGTCACTTAGGCTTTGTGGTGCTTGGGATTTTCTCGATGACGACAATCGGCCTTCAAGGCGCGGTGATTCAGATGGTGAACCACGGACTGTCTACCGGCATGCTCTTCTTGTGCGTTGGCGTGATGTATGAGCGCAGGCACACGCGAGAGATATCCGAGTACGGCGGTATCACAAAGGTGATGCCACGATTTGCTGTGATGTTTGCTATTGCCATGTTTGCATCTGTAGGGTTGCCTGGCTTGAATGGCTTTGTTGGTGAATATCTCACGCTCTTAGGCGCGTTCCAGTCTCCGGTACTGCACAGTTGGTCGTATGCGATCATCAGTGCTAGTGGTGTGATCTTTGCAGCGGTCTATCTTTTGTGGATGTTCCAGCGTGTGATGTTCGGTCCGATCACAAATTCAGAGAATCTCTCACTACGCGATCTCAATCGGTCCGAATACTGGCAGTTGGTGCCACTAGTGATCTTCATTGTTTGGATCGGTGTTGCGCCACGTACGTTCATGAATCTTTCAGAAGCTTCGGTCAAAGCTCTCGTGGAAACGGTTGGAAAGGTTGGCAATGGGCATTGATCTCTTCGGGTCGCTTCCGCTGGTCGTTATCTGGCTTGCATTGGGTGGCGTTGGTATCGTGATTCAAGCGTTCGTTCGCGACAATACACGCTTGGTGTTTGGTTACTACCTCAGCACACTGATAGCAACTGGAGTATTGGCAGCACTCACGTTTGGACATACCGGACTCACGTTCGACGGCATGGTGACGATGGGTGGAGCTGGTGCCTACTTCGACATCCTGTTTTGTGTGACGGGCGTTCTGACAATGTTGGCTGCCCGACCTTACCTTCAGCGTGAAGATGCAGAGATTGATGAGTTCTATACGCTTTTGGTCTCGGCTGTAAGCGGGATGATGTTGATGGCGCATGCGAACAATCTTGTTGTTCTCTTTGTAGGCATCGAACTCATGTCCATCTCATTCTATGTGATGGCCGGTTTCTTCCGCAAAAGCATTCGCTCTATCGAAGCCGCTCTCAAGTACTTCCTGCTTGGTGCGTTTGCCACTGGGTTCTTGGTGTACGGAATGGCCCTTGTGTATGGGTCGACGAACGCCCTCGACTATGCAACTATCACATCGGTTGTTCGAGCCGGAACAACACCGTTCCCAATGTTGCTCGCCGCGGGTGTGACACTCATGGCTGTTGGGTTGTGCTTTAAGATTGCGGCGTTCCCGTTCCACCAGTGGGCGCCAGATGTGTATCAGGGCGCTCCTACGGTAGTGTCTGCA
>JBBRES010000216.1:0-3481 GCA_038202665.1 Kapaibacterium sp. (SeqCode)
GTAGTTGCCTACTTCCCAGCATTGCTCGATAAGAATGTGGTGAGCATGACTGTTCGAGTGGATGAGGTGTAGCGTCCGAAACATCTTCTTCTTTTCGTTGATGCTCATTGCAGTAGTGCAGAGTTCATTGGCTCAAGATGATTCGCTCTATGTGCGAGATACCGCGGTGTATCTCTCCCGAAGCGAATACATGTACGCCGACAATCCGCGGTACACGTTCTTTGGCCACACGCCTCGTCGCGAATCAAAAGTCGAGACACTGCCGGCAATTGCGCTTGGTGTTGGCTATGTTGGCGTTTTCGTGACACTCCACATCATCCAAACAAATGCCTGGTGGGCAAACGACCGCGGGGCTTTTCATATCCAAGAAGATTGGCCCTATGCCAACCAAGCAGACAAATGCGGACACTTCTATAGCGCCTATGTGATGTCTACAGCATGGCACGACATCCTTGCAGAAGCAGGTCTGTCGCAAACCCCATCCGTGATTGTGGGCGGAGTCTTAGGCCTTGCCTACCAAACGTATGTAGAGATCGAAGATGGATATGCAAAGAACTGGGGATTCAGTCCCTCAGATGCTGTCTCAAATGCAGTTGGTGCCGGCTTCTTCGTTGCACAAAGCTTTAGTCCGTTCTTGCAGAATTTTACACCCCGCTGGAATTACACTCCCTCGTCATGGTCTGGTGATCAACCGCTCATAGACCGGCCGGCCACCTTCATCGACGACTACAATAGCACAACGTTTTGGCTTGCCATGAACGTGAACAATATGTTGCCGGCAGGTGCGGTGAAGGACATCTGGCCCGACTGGCTTATGCTCGACATTGGCTATGGCATTCGCAGCTATGGTGTGTCTGACCCAACGCAAACACAGGCTCCTGTCCAATCGCGCTTCATGGTGGGACTCGACTACGATTGGGTGAAAATCATTCCTCCATCTCGTCTCAGCTTTTTGAATTATCTCCGGCAAAGTCTCAACTATATTCGCTTTCCTGGACCAACGCTCGAGTTCACGTCTGATGGTGCATCATTCCGATTCTTCTATCCCATAAAGATCACGGTGCCTTTTTGAACGAAGCCATCTCCATCAGCATTGTTGTTCCCGTCTTGCAAGAAGAAAAATTGCTGGAGCACACGCTTGCTTGCTTCCATCCAGCTCTGCGTCGTTTGCGAAGCATCGAACTCATTGTGAGCGATGGTGGTAGTACAGATGCGTCCATCGAAATCGCAACGCGCATGGCAGATGTGGTTGTGCAACACAAAGAGACGCGTAAACAGACCATTGCCGAAGGTCGGAATGCAGGTGCGAAGGTGGCAAGGGGCGAGGTGATCGTCTTCATCAATGGCGATACGTTCCCTGCAGACACAGAGCTCTTTCTTTCCACAATCGAGGACTTTCGCATCCGGCATGGGAAGTATCGCAGAGCCTCTGCTCTCGCATGTGCAGTAGACTTCCCCGAAGAAGAGCGCACTACAGCAGACGAAGTCTTTCACACGTTTTATAATTCATACGTGCGGCTTCTGAACTGGTGCAGAATAGGAGCAGGGAGGGGAGAATGTCAGATCGTTCGCCGAGAAGTGTTTGAGCGCGTTCGAGGATACCGTTCCTCTTTAGCTGCAGGTGAAGACTTCGATCTCTTTGCACGGATTTCTCGTATAGCTCGAGTCCGCTTCGCTTCGGAGATTGTTGTGATCGAGTCGCCCAGACGATTCCGCAAATTTGGGTATCTTCGTGTGCTCTGGTGGTGGACGCTTAATGCGCTCTCCGTCATGTTCACAGGGCATTCCTCATCCGACGAATGGGAACCAGTACGGTAGCATCTTATGGCATTGGATTATACATCCTCAGGCGTCGACATCGAAGCTGGTGAAGCTCTCGTAGACGCAATCAAACCTTTTGTGAAAGCAACGCGCACTCCGAATGTGTTGTCCGAGATTGGACTGTTCGGTGGCTTTTTCGATGCTCGATTCCCAGGCTATGAGCACCCAGTGCTTGTTGCAAGCACCGATGGAGTAGGCACGAAGTTGATGGTTGCGGTCATGGCAGACAAGCATGATACAGTTGGCCAATGCCTTGTTAATCATTGCGTGAACGACATCCTCGCTTGTGGGGCCAAACCACAGTTCTTCCTCGACTACTTCGCCACCGGAAAACTCCAGCCACACGTTGCTCGTGATGTTATCAAGGGCATGGCACATGCCTGCGTCCAAAATGGAGCTGCGCTCCTTGGCGGTGAAACAGCTGAGATGCCGGCCATGTATTCGGATGGTGACTACGATGTGGCGGGAACGATCGTTGGTGTTGTTGAGAAGTCGAAGATCCTCAATGGATCTCGCGTGCAACCGGGCGACGTGCTTATTGCCTTGCCATCGTCGGGCCTCCATACGAATGGATACTCACTCGCCCGTGCCGCCCTATTCCCTACCTATGCCATCGACGCACACATTGCCGAGCTTGGTGGAACACTCGATGTAGCATTGCTCGCAATCCACCGTTCCTACTTGAATCAGATAGCTCCACTCCTCGAATCCGATCTTGTGCATGGTCTTTCGCACATCACCGGAGGAGGCATTGTTGGAAATACGTCACGAATATTGCGTGACGGAATGCAACTGAACATTTCTTGGGGATCGTGGAAGATTCCTCCGATTTTCAACGTGATCCAGCATGCCGGAACCATAACCGATGCAGAGATGCGCCACGTTTTCAATCTTGGTGTGGGAATGATTCTCGTTGTAGAGGAAACAAAGGTTGACGAAGTAATGCGTCAACTTGTCGATGAACATCCGTTCGTAGTTGGAACTGTGACCGCACAAGGATGATGCGAATGATATACCGCATTGGCCCTTTGGTCGTGGCCTTGATGTGGTGCCTGTGCGCATCAATTCATGCGCAACCAATACTCACAATTGAACGTGCTCCCGATACAACGCGATTAGGATGCGCTGACGTTGCTACCGATTCAATCGTCATCCTCAATTCAGGCGATGCACCGCTGTTCGTGGGATCCTTCACGTTCACGGGTGCAAATCCTGGCAACTTCGCAAGTTGTACAAATCCGTTGCCTGTCCTGCAACCAGGAGAGCGTGGATCGCTCGTGATTTGTATCTCGATGCCCACTCCCGGCGTTTCTACAGCCATAGCCACCATTGGAAGCAATTCGCTGGGTGGTTTTTCACAAAGCCCTGTGCCTATTGCCGCGAGGCGCGAACTACTGTCCGTTCGACTTTCGCGCGACACAATCAACTTTGGTACGCTCACAGCGTGTGGTGCAGCCACGGATACAATCACGATCATCAACGATGGAACGCTTGTTGTTGGTGCACCTGCCTCGTCGACGCGAAATGGTTTTTTGTGGGAGCCCGAATCAAATGCAAACATCCTTCCTGGTGAACGTCGCACCGTCCGCATCACCTTTGTAGGAAATGCGAGTGGATCTCCGTACACCACCATGGGTACCTTTGGATTCTCAGGCAATGG
>JBBRES010000217.1:0-3451 GCA_038202665.1 Kapaibacterium sp. (SeqCode)
CTTCTCCCACTCGTAGTACACTTGCATCAAAACTACCTGTGCTTCTACGTGTGCATATCGCGCCTTCCGTGAAGCAGCTTGAAGCTGAAGTATTCCAAGTGCCTTATCTCCAGAACGGAAAAACGTCATGATGGGACTCAGCACAGGATACTTCTCGGGAAGAGCAATGGCAAAGTAATTGTACAAGCCAGTGCCCAACATGATGTCGTGATTGTTGGGAGCAATGCGCTGACATGTTTCCAGCAGATCGAGCGCGTCTTTGCCGTCGTTCGCGGCCTTGATCAAGCTCTCTCGCGTTGCATAGAATCGTCCACGAAATCCTAGCGCACCACCCTTGAAGAACAAGCCCATGAGATTCTTTGGGTCGGCCTCGAGCGACCTATCACACACTTCCAACACCTTGTCCACCTTCTTTAAAAACCACTCATCGCTTGAATACACGTTGCGGTTCAAGTTGATCTTCCACCATTCCACCATAGCATCCATAAAGTAGCCAGCCGGGTGGTCCGGATACAGCGTCTTCACTTGCTCGAAACATGCATGCGCACTATCGAAACGCACGTTGTAGATGTAGTCGATCCCTTTCTGCATCACGCTATCGGCGTCGCGCTGAAGGATGGTCCATTGTGCTTGCGAAGGTGCGCCCCAACCGGTGAACAGAAGCAGGGCAGTAAGGGCGGAACGGAGGAGGGGAACGCGTTTCATGATTTCAGTGTCGAGAGAGTGCTTCGAGGTGTGATCGACGGAATCGTGCTGCCACAACATAGGCAGAACGGGGGATGCGAATGGCAACGATGGTCGTTGTGACGATGAGGAGCAGTGTGGTAAGCAGACCTTCTTCGACGCCGAACGGACCGCTTACGAGCCACACGAGCGATGATGAAGCATGAGACAGATTGAGGAAGACTACCCCACCACCGAGTTCGTTTCCTGACACGGCGCCAAAGCACAGTGCAACGAGGAGATTCCACACCACATGGAAAAAGATTGACGGCCATAACGATGCAGAACGAATGAGCATCGTGCCGAGGAGAACGCCCGCAAGAAACACGTTTACGATTGAGATCACAGAAGCGCCGGGATTCATCACATGGGCAAGCGCAAAGAGCATCGAGGTAATCATCACGGCCACAACACCGCCAAAGCGTTCTTCAATTGCTTGAAAGATCGTTCCGCGAAACAGAATCTCTTCGCCAACGGCGGCGACAACGATGGTGCCAACCAACACCGTTAGTGGACGTGCCGACGTAGGTGCTGCGTTGAATGTTCCACCGATCACCATTCCTCCAATGGCGATGACACCTAGTGAGCCAATAGCGATCGTCGTTCCCCAAAGGGCTTCACGCGCCGTGGTCTCGCCAACGTAGAGTCCGCACGTATACCATACCGAACCCTTCCGCCCTACCTCCATACCGATCATCAATGCGGCAAGAGCGCCGTACAACAGGCATTGCACAAGAAGTTGATCGTGCACAAAGGGAACAACGGCAAAGCTGATGGCCACCGTACCAGCGATTGCTACGAGAATGCGAAGCCACCAAGGAGTAAGGATGCGCTCAAGCACGCTGACGTACCCATCGAAGTTCTCGAATGCCGCACATCATGATGGTGGCAGCTGCGGCCATGATTGCGTCGGGAGACGGTAGACAGGCAAGTGTTGCAAGGACCATCGGGACAATCAGGCGCAGCGTTCTTCCGAATCCAACACGTCGCATCCATTCGTGAATGAGAATCCCCATCACGGGGACGGTAGCGAAGACAAGGTCGAGACTTCGAGCAGGGTCCGTGCTTTCTGTGATCGACAGTGCGGCAAGGCACAACCCAATGCCAACGGCTCCAATGGAAACCGTTGTCCCACCATAGCGAACGTCGATGCTCATGGCCACGACAAGGGCAACCACCACAGGTAAGAAGACCACGGCCCGTATGTCCAGTGGAAGAAACGGACCAAGAACAGCCACGCTAATGATGGCCGTGATCATTGATGGGTTCTCGAGTCTGCGAGCGAGCGGATACGACAACATTAGTTTTGTTGCGGTGCCGACCGTTCTTTGATCTTGACAATATAGTCGAGTACGTAGGCCTTCATGGCCTCTTCCACTTCTACGTGTTCGGAGCCCTTGATCATGTGGGCGAGTTGTGGACAGTACGAGGCGTAGTCGTTCTCGCCGCGTTTACGGATCAATATCTCGTACTCGTTTTGGTCGATGGATTCGAACATGATGTTTCCCTTGGTTAGCGGTACTTTGAAAGTTTGGATTGCAAGCTCCTACGATCGGGTTCTCTGTGTTGCGATTCTTGCCAAGCGCGGATGGCTTCATCGATTAGTCCGAGCTGCTCTAACACGTCGCCTAAATGTTCATAGTGTGTTGCATTCCCGCCTCCACGAGTGATACAACGTTCGAGATAGGTGCGTGCTTTGTCGAACTCTCCAAGCTGATACAGGACCCATGCATAGGTATCGAGATACGCTGGATTGGATGGATACTGTTGGAGTGCTCGCCACGACAACGCACGAGCGCGTTGAAGGTCTTTGTTTCGAACAGAGAGGGAATAGGCGTAGTTGTTGTTCACGAGATGATTGTCGGGATCGAGCATCAACGCACGGTCGTACGCAATGTCTGAGGAGTCTAGATTTTCGAGTGCATCATACACAACGCCAAGTTGGATCCATGCATCGAGATACGAAGAGTCGATACCAATTGCCCGTCGATACAACTGAGCCGCATCCGCGTCACTATCCAGTTGCTGTTTGCAAAATCCCATCATGTAATAGAATCGCGGATCGTAGGGGAACAACACCAACGAACGTGCGAGAATGTCGTACGCATCTTGCATGCGGTTAAACGAGATGTATGCCTGCGCCGCATTTAATGGTGCATCACTGATACCACGAGCTGCTTTGATCGCCGACGAAAACAATGCGAATGCGCGCGATGGTTCGTCGATGCGAAGTGCAAGAGCACCGGCAGCAATGAAGACCTTCCATTGCCGAGCATCGCGCTGAGCAGCTGCGTCCAATACGGCATGTGCCTGTGATGCCTTTGTTGTTGCTGTTAACGAGTCTTCGAGAAAGGCCGTGATCGCTGCAAGCCACACTTGTTCACTTCCGCTCATCACCGATGCACCATTCCACCGAGCCAAGATACTGTCGAGTCCATCGAAGCGCGCCGTGGCAACATAGATCGATGCAAGTTCTGCGGCCAAGTCTGCATCTGCGGGATCAAGCTTGAGCGCGCGCTCCATGGTCCACGTGCGTTGGTCGGGCTTGCGAGTACGCCCGTACAGATCTGCCAATCGGCGATAGACGCCTTCATCCGGCTGCATGGTAATAAACTGTTCGAACACGGTAATGGCTTTGTCGGCATCGCGTGGTTCGTACATCCTTCCGAGCGTATAGAGCTGTTGTTTGGTGGGGTGCAGGTCTCGCAGATGTTCATAGGCCAACATG
>JBBRES010000218.1:0-3436 GCA_038202665.1 Kapaibacterium sp. (SeqCode)
GCTCGAGAAAGCAAAGCGCCTGGTAGAAGCACGTCAAGACGTGGTGATTTTGCTGGACTCGATTACACGCTTGGCCCGCGCTCACAACACGGTGATTCCCCATTCTGGTAAGCTGCTCTCAGGCGGTGTAGATGCAAATGCACTGCATAAGCCAAAGCGTTTCTTTGGTGCAGCTCGAAATGTAGAAGAAGGCGGCTCGCTGACGATTATTGCGACGGCCCTTGTAGAAACGAATTCGCGCATGGACGAAGTGATTTTCGAAGAGTTCAAGGGAACAGGAAACATGGAGTTGGTGCTGGAGCGCAAGCTTGCAGAGAAGCGCGTTTACCCGGCAATCGATGTGAACCGCTCCGGAACACGGAAGGAAGATTTGCTGCTTACTCCAGAAACGTTGAACAAGGTCTACATCCTGCGCAAGGTGCTAGCAGAAGACTCGCCTATCGAAGCAATGGAAATGCTGCTCGATAGAATGCGTTCGACAAAGTCGAACGATGAGTTCTTGAAGACGTTGAACTTCTAGACCATGACGGACAAAGAACAACAACGCCTACTCTCGGTTGCGATGAACATGTCGCTGGGAGTGGGCGTTGTTATGTTGATCTCGAAGTGGATTGCCTACATGCTCACGCATTCATCGGTGATCTTCTCGGATGCAGCAGAATCGGTGGTGCACATCGTGGCGGTGTGGTTCGCATGGTATGCGCTGCGCATTACGCGCAAGCCACCGGATGAAGATCATCATTACGGACATGAGAAGATCGACTTCGTGTCGGCCGGTGTTGAAGGTGGACTTATCTGCATTGCCGCCATCGTTATTATCGTCACCGCCGTCACAAAGATCGTGCACGGCGTAGAGCTGGAACGACTCGACGTGGGAATGTGGATCACAGCGGGCTGCGGCGCTTCGAATGGTATCCTTGGCTGGTATTTGATACGCACCGGCAAGAAGAACAACTCGCTCATTGTACGCGCCAACGGCGAACACGTGATGACGGACGTGTGGACGAGTGTAGGTGCCGTTGCCGGACTTCTTCTTGCGATGTGGTCGGGCTACATGATCATCGATCCAATCATGGCCATCCTCTTCGGAGCCAACATTATACGCGCAGGCGCGGGCCTGATGATGATTAGTGTGAATGGACTGATGGACCGAGCAGATCCGCTGATCGAAGCGCGCGCTCGCGATGAGATCACAAAGTTTTGCGTGGAGAATGGTTGCACGTTTCACCGTCTTCGCTTACGTCTTGCCGGACACGTCCCCCACCTCGATCTTCATCTGCAAGTAGACGATGCTATGCCGATGCAAGCAGCACATTCCTTGGCAACGGAATTGGAAGACAAACTACGCGATGCCTTTGGCGCACGCACCGAAGTGTTCACGCACTTGGAGTCGATGACGCAGCCTGACGGACATGTTTGACAACGCTTACGCGTGGTTGAGATTGAAGTGCATATGTAACCCGCACCATTCAAGCCAAACGCGGTCAAGCATGATGCCGCCAATGGCTAGCAACTCGAGAAGGCCATCTAGCTATGAGCAACGATGTACACCTCATGCCACACTACAACGAAATCGGTGAGATACTCGTGCGTTCTATCGATCGCAACTTCCGCTAGAGCGGACGCTGCGAAATTGGTGCTGACGGTGAATTCGTCGGCGGTGCGACACACTGGATCACCTCAGGACGTGCAGAGAGGGATAGCGGGCAGACGCTCATGGATACTGGGCAGCTCGCGACATCGATCACGAAGGAAGTGACTAGTCAAGGTGTGACCATCGGCACTAACAAAGTCTACGGCGCAATCCATCACTTCGGTGGTCAGGCAGGTAGAGGCAAGTCCCTCACCCTTCTTGCACGGCCGTACTTGGTAGTGCAAGCCGAGGACTATGACGAGATACAGGATGCTGCAGAGGAGTTTTTTGGAAGGGTGGCTTTGGGATCGAGATCACTTGACTATTGAAACCTTGAACTTCCTTATCTGCCCGCATCCGTACGAAACAAGGATGTAATTGCCAGCATTCAACGCACTAATTCTTTGCTCAATGCTTGACAAGACTTCATTGTTTAGTTCTATTGGTTGATATCGACCCTGCATGTCGATCAGTGCTGCTTCAATAAGTGAACAAGATCGCAATTGTTCATCCAATATCAACTTCATTTCGACTGGCACACGCCCCTTATCGCAAACGAAACCAATGTCAGCAATAGACTCAATCCGGCGTTCTTTATCATCTTGCGAAATGCCAGACACAAGACTGCAGCAATACGTTATCAAGTACTGGCACTTGTCCCAAATTGAAAGAGTCCTTTCCTGACCGGGTCGCAGTTCTTCATACATCACGGATCGATTGACCATCTCCTCAGTGACAGGTGGGCAGTATGGAGGAAAGCCTCCGAATCCAAGCCAATGTCCATACTCATGCTGAAGAGTCGAATACAAATGGAAGTAGGCGACGTCATTTCCCAATTCAAGACGTGGATCTACGTTCATAATAGAAGGATCGAATAGGGATGCCACTGGTCGTCCCAAGAGTAAAATCTGTCGTGTTATTTAGCAGAGTCGCCATCTGGTCACACGCCAACTCCGAGCACAATCTATTATATGCGTGTATGGTCTCGGCCGCTCTATTGGCTGGAAATTGCAAATCGTCAGGATTCGTGGTGAATATTACGATGTATGGGCATGACTGGCAGTTCCCATGCTGAGTAGAAGAGCAGATATCGCTCCAGCCCGAAATTGCATATTCAACCCAACCACGAAACTCATCTGCGTCGTAGACAGTAACAAGATCTCCACCCGTAAATGCCCGGTACTTTATTGAACGCGGTCCTGCTAGCGGGCTGGTTACCAGAGTCGCTGGTATGCATCTAGGAATAAACTCCATTCCTGGAACATTGTAGGGGTCAGTTGTGCAAGCTTTACTTAAACCTCCGCTAAGATTGCAGAAGACATAAGGATAAGGAAACTCTTGACAGTCAGAGCACGACACTCCAGATGGTTGGCCCAAGGCGACCTGCACGGTCGCAAGTAGAATTCCAAGAAGTAGCACTTGGCGCAATTGTTGTTCTCTTCCAACTTTCATCTTTATCATCTTGAGCTCCAGAGATTTAATTGCAAGAAGTGAGTTGGGAAACAACCAGTTGGAATCTCGTAACCCAGTTGCTGTAAGAAGGCGAGTTGCCAAGTCGCCAGATCGAATTCAAGTCTCTGACTGTATCATTGGAGTTAAGCAATAGTACACCCAATGACGCATTTCGATCAACCGACAGCCCTAAGTAATCATGTGTTGCATCGAGCAGAGGAGCTTGATACTTCAAGAACACGACCATCGTCTTTCCAACCTTCAATCTCAACTGTCCATCAACTGGATCTGTTGCAAGGCTGTCCTTAGTGCTACCAGCGAAATCTGGCGTCCCACCCGGAAGGATCGGGT
>JBBRES010000219.1:0-3319 GCA_038202665.1 Kapaibacterium sp. (SeqCode)
TGGTTTGTGAACATGAAACCATTGGCAGCTCCAGCGCTGAAAGTGGTGCTCAACGGCGAAATCACGTTCTTCCCGGACCACTGGGTGCGCGTGTACGAGCATTGGATGACAAACATCCGCGACTGGTGCATTAGTCGGCAATTGTGGTGGGGTCACCGAATCCCAGTCTACTACACAGAGGATGGAAGGTTCACGGCGGCAAGGTCTGAGTCGGAAGCACGCACAAAGTTGGGCGTGGCTGAGGGCGTTGCACTTCAGCAAGATCCCGATGTGCTCGATACATGGTTCTCATCTTGGTTGTGGCCGATGACGACGATGGGATGGAGAGGACCTCTTAACGACGATGCTGAATCCAACAAGGCATCGAATGCGCTCATGGAGTTTTATCTGCCCACGAATCTCCTTGTAACGGCCCCAGAAATCATCTTTTTCTGGGTGGCGCGCATGATCATGGCTACGTTGAAATTCAAGCAAACGATTCCGTTCAAGACGGTGTATTTCACGTCAATCATTCGCGACATCAAGGGCAGGAAACTTTCGAAGTCGCTTGGAAATTCGCCGGACCCGATCGATATCATCCATAAGTACGGAGCGGATGCCGTTCGCTTTACGATGATCTACCTCTCGCCTCTTGGTCAAGATGTGCGCATGGAGGTAGATGAGAAGACGCAAGACATTGCCACAATGGAGATCGGTCGGAATTTTGCGAACAAGATCTGGAATGCAGCTCGGTTTTTGCAGATGAAACGTGCCGACAGTGTTGCTGATGCCAGCGTTGACGCAATGGCTGTTCTGCATGAGTCAGAGTTGTCTACTGCCGACAAGTGGATCCGTTCACGATACAACACAACGTTGAACACCGTTGCGCAAGCACTAGACAATTACAAAATCACTGATTACGGAAAATTGCTGTACGACTTTGTTTGGCGTGACTTCTGTGATTGGTATGTAGAAGTGGTCAAGGTTCAGTACACGAACAACGAAGATCCTGCGTATAGAACCAGACTCATGAACTATGCCTTCTCGATTTTTGAAGGCACGTTAAAGATGCTTCATCCGGTGATGCCATTTCTTACGGAAGAGCTATGGCATGGTATCTACGGAAAGTCCGCAACAGAGACTATCGATAGAAGCACGCCACCAGTTGCGCAGCAATCGCATGTTGATGCAACAACAGAGTCGACGTTTGATCTCTTGCAGAACATTGTAGAAAGTGTTCGACGTCAGCGAAACGAAATGCTCATTCCGCCAAGCGAACGATTGCCGCTTCATATCTCCTCACAACCAGAATTGGTCCCGTTTTTCGAGGAACAACGTAACATCATTACCACGTTCTGCCGAGTCCAGGACCTGGTGATCGGTACCGGTCTCACAAAACCATCCGGGTCTGTGGCCGACGTCGTACGAGGCGTAGAAATGTTCTTGCTCATGGAAGGCAAGATTGATTTTGCCAAAGAGCGTGCTCGACTAGAAAAGGAACTCTCACGTCTTCGCGCCCAAGTGGTGGGCATTGAGAAGAAGCTTGGCAACGAAGGATTTGTACGTGGTGCAAAGCCAGAAGTGATCGAAAGCGAACGACAAAAACTGGTAGACTACAGCGCTACCATCACGAAGATCGAAAACAACCTAACGTCACTGCAATGAACAACGCATATCTCGTAGACCCGATTCGAACACCCGTCGGTAAGTATGGTGGTGTACTCAGCAGTGTACGTCCGGACGACATGGCCGCCATCGTCCTGGCTGCGCTCGTTGAGCGCACAGGAATTCCAGCGAGCGCCATAGACGATGTGATCATGGGCTGTGCCAATCAGGCCGGCGAGGACAACCGAGATATTGCCCGTATGGCGCTGCTATTGGCTGGATTCCCGAACACCGTCCCAGGCGTTACCGTCAATCGTCTCTGCGCTTCGTCACTCGAGGCGGTGATTCAGGCAAGTCGTGCCGTGTGGAGTGGTGATGCAGATGTGATGGTGGCAGGGGGCGTGGAAAGCATGAGTCGCGCACCGTACGCCTTGCCCAAGAACGTCAGCGGCGGCGCGATGTTCGGAAATCTCACTGCCTACGACACGGCACTTGGCTGGAGGTTTCCGAATGCGAAAATGGAAGCGCTCTTCCCGTTGGAAGTAATGGGAGAGACCGGAGAGAATGTCGCCGAACAGTTCAACGTTTCACGCGAAGACCAAGATCAGTTTGGCATGAGATCGCATCTACGCGCCATTGCGGCGCAAGAGGCCGGACTGTATGTTGACGAGATCATTCCAGTATCGATTCCATCAAAAAAAGGTGATCCGGTGATTGTGCGCGTGGACGAAGGTCCGCGTCGTGACACATCCCTCGATCGCCTTGCCGCCTTACGGCCCGCCTTTCGAAAGGGTGGCACGGTAACGGCAGGGAATTCTTCGTCGCTGAACGATGGCGCGGCGGCCATGATGGTGATGAGCGAAACCGCCGTCCAGAAGTAGGGTTGCACGCCGCTCGTGCGTGTGATCGGAACGGGTGCCGTTGGGGTTGATCCTCGCATCATGGGAATTGGACCTGTGGGAGCAATTCGCAAGGCCTGTGCAAAGGCTGGAATCTCTGTTGGCGAGTTGGATCTGGTGGAGATCAACGAGGCATTTGCGGCCCAGAGTTTGGCTTGTGTTCGGGAGCTCGGTCTCGACGCAGAGCGCGTCAATGTCAACGGTGGAGCAATCGCCATTGGGCACCCCTTGGGCATGAGTGGGGCTCGTATCCTTGGTCACTTGAGTCGAGAAATGGTGCGTCGGGGTTCCCGATATGGAGCCGCCGCACTTTGTATTGGTGTAGGCCAGGGGCTCGCCGTGGTCGTAGAGCGGGTGTAAAGTGCTACGGCATGCGTAACCATCTTTAAAAAAGGGTAGTTGTACGGATTTGTGAATTGCCGTCAAACCCTGAGTTTTGTAGGATGCCTAAGACACCGCCCCCCGCCGCACATACCACTATTTGTTTGATTGATGACGACGAGATAAACCGCTTTGTGATGGCCAAGACCATTCGCGTGAGCGGAATCGAGGCAAACGTTGTGTCGTTTGCAAATGGTCGTGATGCAATGATCTACTTTCTCGAACATGCATCCAACCCATCGATGCTTCCAGATTATGTGTTTCTAGATATCAACATGCCGTTGATGAATGGATGGCAATTCCTTGAAGAGTTTGAACGGCTTCAACGGTTGCTCGCAAAAGACATCGCCATCTATATGGTCAGTTCATCAGTAGATGATCGCGATCTAAACCGCTCAAGAACCTACAAGCATGTTGTGGACTATATCGAGAAGCCGCTCACGGCCGAGAGGATC
>JBBRES010000220.1:0-3261 GCA_038202665.1 Kapaibacterium sp. (SeqCode)
CATCCGTTGTTGCAGTATGTAAAGCAACCACTGGAGTCGACGTTCCTCTTACTCACGGCCACGCTCCCTCCCGTTAAGAACAAGTCAACTGCAAAGTTCCCATGGAATGCGTTGTTTCAACATGCCTCCGTCATCGAATACCCTCGCATGCGCGAGCATCATGTTGCAGCATGGGTGCGTGACCGTGTGCAGGCACTTGGCAGAACGATTACAACAGATGCTTCGGATTACCTTGTGGCGCGTTGCGGCACGGCGCTTCGAGACCTGTCGATGGAGATTGATAAGCTTACCTTATATATGGGCGATCGAACAGACATCACCGTAGACGATGTGAATGATATTGCCGGAGCCGGAAAGACCTATACCATCTTTGAATTGCAAAAGGCCATTGGCAGACGCGATCTACCTGCCGCCATGACTATTTGTACGAAGATGATGGAGGCAGAACGACTCGATATGCTCATTATTACGATGCTCACACGGTATTTCGTAACGCTCTTCCGGCTTACCGATGTGCGAGGAGTGATCAATGATAACGGCGAGATAGCACGAACAGTGGGCATTCCGCCCTTCTTCGTGAACGAGTACTTGGACGTGCTCCAACGCTACAGTCCTGCCCACATCGAAGCGGCGATCAGTGCACTTGGGACAGCGGATGCGACGATTAAGTCGACGTCCACGAATTCCACTCTCGTCCTTCAATCGATGCTCGTGCGCATCATGAGCTAAGCCCTTACGGCTCAACGAAGTTCGTATCTTTGCCTCCTATGCTCAGCCCATCCGATCTCGCCCAAGCGCAGCTCGACGCCTATAATGCGCGAGACATCGATGCCTTCTGTGCGGTCTATGCCGACGACGTGGTCTTATACGACCTTGTGAGTGGTGTAGCTACATGTACCGGGATTGTTGCCATGCGCGAGCGCTATGCTCCGATGTTCGAGCAACATCCCCGTTTGCATTGTTCCCTTGTGCATCGCATGGTGTGTGGCACAATGGTCATCGATGAAGAGCATGTTGCCGGCCTTCGCGAGGATGGAATCGTCCATGCCATTGCCACGTACGAAACGTCGAACGGACGTATCACGCGGGCGTGGTTTATCAGAGAATAACAACGGTCGACATCACGAAAGAACACAATGCGTCAGTCCACACAATTCCTCCCTACTCTTAAAGAAGTTCCGAACGAGGCGCAGATTCCATCGCACCAACTGATGGTGCGCGCAGCCATGGTACGTCAGCTCGCGGCCGGCGTCTTCAGCTTCTTGCCGTTAGGGTATCGCGTTCACAAGAAGATCTGCGAGATCGTTCGACAAGAGATGGATGCCATTGGTGGACAGGAGTTTCACTTACCGGCGCTCAATCCGATTGAGATCTGGGAGCAGACTGGTCGCGTAGAGGCAATGGGCGACGTGATGTTCCACATCAAGAATCGCGAAGGACTTGTCCTTGCTCCAACGCACGAAGAGATCATCACGGTCCATGCACGTCAGCACGTTCGGTCGTACCGAGACATGCCGCAGATCTGGTATCAGATTCAAACCAAATTCCGCAATGAACCACGTCCGAAAAGCGGCGTGTTGCGTGGACGTCAGTTCACGATGAAAGATGCGTATTCACTTGATGCAACGCCGGAAGGTCTCGACGCAGCATACGACAAACACGAGCAAGCGTATCGCAACATCTACACCCGCTGCGGACTTCGATTCTTTATCGTTGGTGCGTCCAGTGGAGCGATGGGCGGAAGCAAGTCGCAAGAGTTCATGGTTGAGTCTCCATTTGGCGAAGACACCTGTGCCGTTTGTGACGATCTAACGTATTCGGCCAACATCGAAGTGGCCACGTCTATCCTTGCCGCCCTACCGCGCCTTGCGGACAATCCTGCTGTTGAAGAATTCGCAACGCCAGGCGCAAAGTCGATTAACGATCTCATCAACAAGTTCAGCATTCCCGAAGAACGTTGCGCAAAGAGCGTGGTGTATGTGGCCGATGATCAGGCGGTGCTTGTCTTGATGAGCGGCAACGACGAGGTCAACGAATCCAAGTTGCAGACCGCCATAGGCGCTACGCTTCTCCGTCCTGCAGAAGCAGAAGAGTTGTTCGAATTCACAGGTGCACATGCAGGGTCAATCGGACCAATTGGACTTCGCACGCCAATGAGAATATTCGCAGACAATAGACTGCAACATCTCAACGGTCTCGTCAGCGGAGCGAACAAAGACAAGTTCCATGTGCGGAACATCGATCTAGACCGTGATACAACGATTGAATCCTACCACGACCTCCGAACAGTCCGCGCTGGCGAGCTCTGCCCTACTGGTTGTGGCAAAGCGCTTCGTGTTGTCAATGCCATCGAAGTTGGACACATCTTCAAACTGGGAACAAAGTATTCGTCTGCTCTTGGTGCAACGTTCCAAGATGAGAATGGCAAGGATCAACCCATTATCATGGGCAGCTATGGTATTGGCATTGAGCGTATTATGGCATGCTTCATCGAGCAGAATCACGACGAGCGTGGCATCACGTGGTCTCTATCGCTTGCCCCCTATCAGGTGCATCTCCTTGGCCTTGGATTGAAGAAGAGTGAGTCTGTTCTTGCTGTTTGTGAAGAACTCGAAAAGGCCTTTATGGCGGCAGGGATCGACGTGTTGTATGACGACAGAGATGAATCGCCGGGAGTGAAGTTTAACGATGCGGATTTGCTTGGTATGCCGTTGCAAGTGATCGTTGGAGACAAGAATCTTTCAGCGGGAAACATCGAAATCAAAGTTCGTCGGACGGGCGAACGTCGTGTTGTGGCACTTGATGATGTGCGCGCAGACGTTCGGTCACTCATGAATGGCATTGCATGAATACACTCGTAGATATTGTTGCAGATATGCACTGTCACACGACGTGCTCCGATGGCCTCCTATCTCCATCTCGATTGATGGAGAAGGCAGAGGCCGTGGGCCTTCAAGCCATCTCGATCACCGATCATGACACTCTTGCCGCGTATGATGTACTACGCATGGAAGGGTATAACGGACCTGTGAAGTTGATTTCCGGTATCGAGGTCTCGTGCACGGAAGACCGCCGCGACATCCATATCCTTGGCTACTACGTAGACCATAAGAACCAAACACTTCGCGCCTATATTGATTTTTTCAAAACAGACAGAGAACGTCGCGCGCGGGAGATGGTGGAGCGACTACAGAAACTCCGCATTGATATCTCATTCGATGAAGTCCTAGACCATGCTGGCAGCGCACCTATAGGACGTCC
>JBBRES010000221.1:0-3197 GCA_038202665.1 Kapaibacterium sp. (SeqCode)
CACCCATCGGTCGCAGCACTTCGGGGCCCGGGCGCAGCTACAGGTGATACGTGTTGCCAAGAATGATCTTCGCATGAAGCCCTACAAGGGAGCGATGGTCGATGGCCTTCACGGCGCCCTGCGTCCCCACCGGCATAAAGATGGGCGTTGGGATATCTCCGTGGTCAGTACGCAAGGTACCGACGCGGGCCTTTGAATGTGGGTCGGTATGATCGAGCGTGAACATTGAACCTGCAAAACTACGGTTTGGCAATGGATGCATCGTATTTTCGTCTGCTCGGCCCTTTTTCCCTGCCACCTTCAACTCACCTTTACCTACTCAAAAGGACAATTCACATGGGCGTATTAGTCGGCAAAAAAGCACCATCGTTCACGGCACAAGCCGTTGTGAACGGTGAAGAGATCGTCGAAGATTTTTCATTGGACCAATACCTTGGCAAGAAGTATGTGGTGTTGTTCTTCTATCCAAAGGACTTCACGTTCGTCTGTCCTACCGAGTTGCACGCATTCCAATCGCGCTTGGCAGAATTCGAATCCAAGAATGTTGCGATCGTGGCCGCCTCTACAGACACAGAACAGTCGCACTGGGGCTGGCTGCAGGTACCGAAGGACAAGGGCGGCATTGAAGGTGTGACCTATCCGTTGGTAGCTGATACGAACAAGACCATCTCGCACAATTACGATGTGCTTGCTGGTGCGTACGAGTACAATGACGACGGAGAACTCTCTGCCACGGGCGAACTCACAGCGTACCGTGGTTTGTTCTTGATTGACAAACACGGTGTTGTGAAACATCAAACCGTGAACGTGAACGAACTAGGTCGCAGTGTAGACGAGGCCATGCGCATGGTAGACGCACTGCAATACTTCGAGAAGAATGGTGAAGTATGTCCGGCAAACTGGAAGGTTGGAGACGAAGGACTTGTAGACACGCACGCCGGTGTTGCTTCCTACCTTTCCAAGCACTAACAGACGAAGTTCACGAGATGCTCGAGCGCACACGTTGCGTGTACGCTCTGATCGACGTCATCACATCATCGTTGGTGGTGGCCATGTGGTCTAACACCCACCTGGCCGCCATCACGTGCGTGAGTTGCTCGCCTTCGTCTTCTCCCTGCACGTCGATACTCGGTACCAGACCTTCGAGTATGGTCTCTTCTGCCGTGCGGAGTGTATCGGCAGAGTGTTGTGCTTCTACGAGTGCGCGTACGGATGCAATGTTCATGCGAGGACCTTTTCTAGCATTTCAACAACGCGCTCTTCTTTGGCCGTTGCGCCACCTTCGAGGAGCTGGCCGTTTTTGAACACGGCAAAGAACGGCAGGTTGTCTACTCCCGCGGCCTTCCGCGCCTCGGGATCCGTTTCTGCGTTTACTTCGATAAACCTCACATTCGTGAAGCGTTCATCGGTGCTAAGACGCCGATACTTTGGTGCAAACAGCTTGCACGATCCGCACCAGTCGGCAAAGTATTTCACGATTACATTTTCGTTGCCGTCGAGAATAGTACGGAAGTCCGCATCAGTAGCATGTGTGACAGTCATGGTTTTTTGTTGAAGTGGAGTGAATGGTTCGCGAGGTAGACGTACGACTCGACTTGTAATTTACAAGTTCAAAATCGCATGGAATCATACTTCTTTTCCATCGATCGTTTTCCCTGTAATACGGTTTCGTATTCCGTGGCATTCTCGCTCATCGCGTCGGTCCGTACAACGTTGGCCACAGACTGCATCCGCTCGGCGACGATGCTTCGGACGTCTTCGATCGACATCGCATTGCGCTCCGCCGACTCGATGGCTTGACCGAATCGTAGCCATACGACTCCACCCTGCTCTCGCAGCAATTCGTATCGAATGGCAACAGGAATCACGACGGCATTGGGGACCATGGAGGCGAGAATCGCAATGCCTGGCTCGCATTGAATGGGTTGCTCTTCTTGATGCACGAGCGTTCCTTGCGGAAACATCCACAAGGCGCATGATGTGCGCGAAAGAGTGCTCGCGGCATAGCGTAGAGAAGCAAGGGCAGAGCGGGGGTTTTCGCGGATAACGCTGAACATGCCAATACGCGAAAAGAATCGGTAACGCGACAACTGCTTGTACTCCATCATCCCAATGGCGTCTAGGTGCAGAACACGCAGCGAGAGGACAATCGTGATCGCCGCGTCCCACCACGATCCATGTGTGCACGCGAACAACACTGGAACGTCACGCCGTACGTTTTCTCGGCCCGCCACGTGGACGCTATGGAAGGTTTTTCGGATGGTACGTTCGAAATACCAACCCCAAAAGGCTTTGGCAAGGTTGGAAGGGCGGGCAGGGATAAAGCTGGATGGCGTATTTTGCATGACACACAAATCTACTCTATGAACAGAGACTCAAATCGCGTTGTTGTTGGAATGTCGGGCGGCGTAGACTCAAGCGTTGCCACTGGCTTGCTCGTAGAGCAAGGATTCGACGTTATCGGCATTACCATCAAAACATATCGTTACGAAGACGTTGGCGGAAACGTTGGCAACGATTCGTCGTGCTGTTCACTTGATGGCATCAATGATGCACGTCGAATTGCCATGAAGCTCGGAGTCCCCCACTACACCGTCGATTTTTCTGCCGTGTTCCGTGAGAATGTGATCGACTACTTTATCGAAGACTACATGGCGGGCAACACGCCAAATCCATGTGTACGATGCAACCGTCAAATCAAGTGGGCAGAGATGCTGCGTAAGGCGGATTCGCTGGGTGCGGAGTTTATTGCGACCGGACACTATGCGAGCATTTTACATGACGAGACGTCAGGGAGACGGTGGATCAAGCGTAGTCCAGACCCCAAAAAAGATCAGTCGTACATGCTGTGGAGTGTTCGTCAAGAGCATCTCGCACGAACACTGTTTCCGCTCTCCGGATTTACGAAACCCGAGTCTCGAGCAGAGGGAGCGCGACTGGGTCTATCACTCGAAAAGAAAAGCGAGTCCTACGAGATATGCTTCATACCAGATAACGATTATCGGCGCTTCCTTCGCGACAATGTTCCGAACATTGCCTCCGAACTCGCTGGTGGACGTATCATGATGGATGCGCGCCGACTGTCAATATTCACCGCACACCGATCGCCGGTAGAAACTTTGAATGTTATTCCGAGGATCCATTTCTAAGCGGCATGATCGCATCCGCTTACATCAAGGGAATTCAGGATAAAGGCG
>JBBRES010000222.1:0-3028 GCA_038202665.1 Kapaibacterium sp. (SeqCode)
AGCATTTCCGGCTCAACGGCCCTCATCGAGTTCACACCGGGTGTGGAGTTCTACAACTTGTTCTCGGGCATCAGTCTTCATCCGTTGGTGGGACTCGAATTCGGCATCCCTCTTTCGTCGTCGATGTCGCAAACGATGGCCTATACGAAGTCCGTGCCCAATGGCGATGGCGTCACGCTCAACCTGCCTGACGGTAGCGAAGTGCCCAACACCACCATGCGAGCCGCACTTATGCTCGGTCTTGGCTACACGATGAAGCTCTCTGAGAAGTTTTACCTGCAGCCCGAACTCACCTACCGACTCCCGCTAACGAACGTCTCCTCCGACGCGGAATTCACGCCGTGGAAAGTTGGCCAGATCCGCTTGAGCATCAACCTCTTTTTTGCTATTGCACCACAGCCAGAATCGCCTGTAGAGGCGAAGCGCGGCTTCTCGGTGGAAATGGAAAAGATCGTGGCATATGACCGCGATGGACGTGAGCAACCGGTATCAGTTGTCAACGTCGAAGATGTGCGCTACAACGAAATGTTCCCCATGATTCCCTATGTGTTCTGCGAAGAGAACAAGAGCGAGCCGTCGGACGAAATGCAAATGCTAGGCATCGCTCCAGAGAAAGGTGAGTTCAATCCCGAAGGACTGCCACTCGACGCCATCGAAGTCAATCGCAACACGCTCAACATCATTGGCGCTCGCATGCGCAAGTATCCGCAAGCATCACTCACCATCATTGGTACAACGGATGGCAAGGCGGAAGGGAAGACCAAGGATCTCGCGTTACAGCGCGCGAATTTTGCGAAGACGTATTTGGTCACCGCGTTCAACATCGGTGCCGATCGTATCAACACAACCACATCTGCACTTCCTGCACGACCTTCCACGAGTAACGACGTAGATGGTGTTGCCGAGAACCGTCGCATCGAGTTCAAGAGCAATGTGCCAGACGTGCTCACACCGCTAACGATCACAGCCGACAACCAGCGCATCGCAACACCCGACGTGATTGCCTTCCATACAAAGATCACCACGAACGATTCGCTGCGCAGTTGGCAGATGCATATCTCTCAGGCAGGACGCACGCTGCGCGACATGCGCGGAATGGGACGTCCAGGCGCTCTTACGTGGGCCATCAAACCAAACGAACTTTCGGCTGCGCAAGTACCAATAGACTACGAATTCACTGCGACGACGGTAGAGGCAGACACTCAGCACGTCAGCGGTTCTCTTCCTGTGGATTACATCTCGAGCGTGAAGAAGCGCACCGAGAACTTGCCAGACCGCACCATCGACAAGTACTCGCTCATTTTGTTCGACTTCGATAAGTCCAGCATCAACGAAGACAATCAACGCATCCTCGAGCAAATGGTATTGCCATCCATCAAGTCCAATTCAAAAGTGGCCATCATTGGCTACACAGACCGAATCGGCAATGACGAGTACAATGCCAAGCTATCTCGGGAACGTGCAGAGTCTGTTCGCGTGTTCTTAGCATCACGGGCGAAAGACGCAACAATCTCGGCATCAGGAGTTGGTGAAACACGTCAGATATTCACGAACGACATGCCAATTGGCCGGCAACTCTCGCGTACTGTTCAAGTGATCGTGGAAACACCACGTCGCTGACCTCTGCTGCACTTCCTACGGATCTCACGTGTATAGGTATCTCGATCTCATCGATTCCCCTGCCGCCCTTCGCGCCTTACCTGAATCTGCATTGCGCGATGTGGCCAATGAAGTACGTGAGTGTTTAGTAGACACGATCACTAAGGTTGGTGGACACTTTGGAGCGGGGCTTGGAACGGTTGAACTGACCACAGCGCTGCATTACGTGTTCAATACGCCACACGACAAGATTGTGTTCGATACGGGACACCAAGCCTATCCGCACAAGATTCTTACAGGACGGCGCGACTTGCTTCCATCGATCCGCCAGAAGAACGGTCTCTCCGGTTTTCTGAAAATCACCGAGAGCGACTACGATGCGTTTGGTGCCGGACATGCATCCACATCAATCAGCGCGGCGCTCGGCATGGCAGCAGCGCGCGATCAACTCAAAGAGAACTACAAGGTTGTTGCCGTGATTGGCGACGGTGCCATGACGGGCGGGCTTGCCTATGAGGCCATGAATAATTGCGGCGTGTTGAAGAGCGACATTCTTGTTGTACTTAACGACAACAACATGTCTATCGCCCCCAACGTGTGGGCATTGTCGAACTACTTCAGCGAAGTATTCGCTTCGCCCACGGGCAGACGTTTGCGCGAAAGTTTCCTGGGCGTGACGGACAAGATGGACAACCTTGGCGATCGCATTCGCGGCATTGCACATCGTATGGAAAGCGGCGTCAAAGCAGTGATCACGCCGGGGATGATGTTCGAGGCATTGGGCTTCCGATACTTCGGTCCGGTGAACGGACACAACATCAATCAACTCGTCAAGATGCTCCAGGGCATACGCGAGATGAAGGGCCCCATCCTTCTGCATACCATCACACAAAAGGGCAAGGGATACGGTCCGGCCGAGCGCGACAGTCAGTTTCTGCATGCCATTGGCAAAGTAGACAAGATCACCGGTAAATCTCTAAGCAAGCCACCTTCGGTTGCGCCGCCGCCCACGTATCAAAAAGTGTTTGGCGAGGCCATGGTGGAGATATGCTCCACGAATAAAAAAGTGGTTGGCATTACGGCAGCCATGCCGGATGGTACGGGACTCGACATTCTTCAGAAGCATTTTCCAGACAAGGTTTACGACGTAGGCATTGCAGAAGGTCATGGCGTTACGTTCGCCGCTGGTTTGGCCACGCAAGGCATTGTTCCGGTGGTGGCCATCTACAGTTCGTTCTTGCAGCGTGCGTACGATCACATTGTGCACGACTGTGCAATCCAACATCTTCATGTGGTGTTTGCGTTGGACAGATCGGGTCTTGTTGGCGCCGACGGTCCCACTCACCACGGCGTTCTCGACCTTGGCTACTTGCGTACCATTCAAGGTATGGTGGTGATGGCACCGAAGGACGAGCAAGAGTTGCGAGAC
>JBBRES010000223.1:0-2764 GCA_038202665.1 Kapaibacterium sp. (SeqCode)
GCGCATTACGTGGGATGATGTTGATGCCTGTGATCACTCGCACTCCTATGCCAAGCCCATCGTTAGCCCTATAGAACCACTTGTCGTGCTTGCCATCTCCTTTGTACCAAATGCCAGTGCCTTCATGACCAAAACCGACACCAACGCCGGGTCCGGCAAGAAGCTTCACGATCGAGGAATTGAACGCATTGATGTGCCACAAGTAGTCCACTTGCAAACGGGGCGATCCAAAATATGAGCCGCCAAGACTCGCTTGCAGAGCATTATCTTTCGATGTCCAATACTTGACTGTTACTCCAAGTGGATCACCAATTACAATCCCAAAACCAAAATCCTTACCCTTTGGACCTTGGGCGAAGGATGATGATGTGACGCCGCACAAAAGAAGGAATGCAACAATGGCAATACGATGTAGAGATGTCATAACGAACCTGAGCGATAATGGAAGGCTGCCCCAATGAGGAAGGCCTTCTACACCACCGCTACTCGTATTGTTCCCCCATTCAGACGCAATCCAGCCTCATTGCGCGAGCAGCATTTCAATCTTCAGCGACACGTCCTCTAGGAACTGCTCTTCAGACGTGTAGCCAACTTCCTTGAACTGGATCCTACCGGAGGGATCTAGAATGAACTTTGTTGGGATTCCCGTAACACCATACCTGCCAACGACGGCATCTGTAAGATCGAAATACACGGGGAACTGGAGCGTTGGATTGGCTTCTAAGAACTTCTTGACATGCTGTATACGATCCTTCTCGCGTTCCCACACATTCACTGCCATGATCGCAACGCGAGGGTTGGACTTGTACTTTTCGTAGAGTTTCTGCAACCCCGGGAACGACATTTTGCAAGGTCCGCACCACGTGGCCCAGTAGTCGATAAAGACCACTTTCCCTTTCAGATCCGAAAGCTTGACGTTCTTTCCGTCGATCGACGTGAGCTCTCCATCTACGCCGGAGCGTTGAAGCATCTCTTTGCTCAATCGCTGAGCTGCAACGGATGAGCTTTTCTTCTTGAGCTCCGAAAGATTCTTCTCTATCGTTATCGAATCTCGTCCCGCTGCGCGTTGAAGCTCGCGATAGGTACCTACAGCATTCTGAGTTGCAGCACCTTCGGATATGGCCCGCTCTGCTGCGCGAAGAGTAGCCGCATTGTCTCCGTTTGACTTGATGATCACTACGTACAGGTCGTACGCATTCTTTTCGGAATCTGCTCCGCCAATCTCCAATGAGCTTTCCAGCGCCTGAGCAGCTTCAGCTTTTTTTCCCTGTGCGTTCAAGATCGCGCCGCGGACGAAGAGCAGCTTGCTATGCTGAATGCGTTGACTTTCGTTCCATTCGGACGGACCTACAAAAACGGGTTTTCGTGAGTCCTTGTCGGTCGTAGCCGCAACAATCCCCAATTCAATGAACTCAAGAGCCTTCGGTCGTAACGAGTCTACTGCGCCCATATAGTTTACGGACTCGAAGTAGGCATTCGCAGGCAAACCACTCACTCGTGTGAGAAACGGTACAAGGATGTGCAACTGATTAGCCTTTTGAGCTGAGTTGACAACGGCATTCACAATGTTATCACGCATCACCGTCTTGGGAAACTTCTCGAGGTGCTCAGTGCAGCTCTTTACGAAATCTTCTGAATTCCCTGCGGTTTGTAGAGCTTCCAACGAGACCTGTTCAGCGATCATACTCATTGGGAAACGCTGTGCGGCATCTCGAGCGATAAGAATCGCGCGAGTTTGATCTCCGATCATCGTGAGTGCTTGTGTTACAGCAACAGCTTCGAGACCTGAAGAGGCCTGTGTGTACTTCGACGTCAGCTCACGGAACTCACTGGTTGCCTCTTCCTGCGTCATCGTTCCCAAACTCACGCGGACCAGTGTAAGATTGATGCGCGCCGTGATGTTGCGCGAATGTGCCTTGACCTCGTCCTCAAAAAACTCGGTTGCCTCGGCCATATCCTCTTTACGTCGGCAATTCTCTGGAAGCTTACCAAAGGCCGCCATTCCTGCTCGAAAATTCGCACCTCTCACTGGTACTCCGTTCGCACCATGCACAAGCACGGTTGTGAACATGTCCTTGTTAGTATCGTAGCGCTGCCCTGTTCCCACCTTTGCCATAATGAAGACGGCACGCTCCGGAATGGTATACGAGGCCTCCCACCGGTCGCCTTGTTTCTTCATTTGCAGCTCAACCGCCCACGGTGCCTCGTCCTCTTCACGGAACACATACACCACTGTGTGCAAGGCAGACGAACCGATCCAACCATCCGACTGATCGGGCCTGAACTCGATCGTTATGCTCCCCTTTTCCGTGGGCTTCAACGGAAGAATGTTCGTTGTGCCGGCAAATGCTTGCTGTGCAACGGCAAGAAAAACAAATAGACAGATGAATGTTCTCATGCAATTTCCTTAGTGATCGAGGCAAGCAGTTCTGGCAGCGAATCACGCTTGATCACGTGCGTTATGCCTTGAAGGCGTTTGTGTTGTACAATGTCTGGATACGGATGATCGACGAGAGCTATGAGCACTGCGTTCGTCGTTCTTGAACGAATGGTCTCTTGCAACGCCACTACATCTTCGCTCTCTTCATCAAGAATAACGCAGAGCTCGTCGACGTCGTGCTCTGAAAGGTAGGCGATTAATGCGCTTTGTGTTGGCACGCAACGAACATGAGACGTTGCTCCATGGGAATGGGAACCAACGGTGGACATAACATTCAAATCCGACGTCAACACAAGTATGAATCGTGCCTTCACTGTGGTGTTC
>JBBRES010000224.1:0-2728 GCA_038202665.1 Kapaibacterium sp. (SeqCode)
ATGGGGCCTTCTATCTGACGGCGCTGACAATGTTTGCAGGGACGATCATGTATATCCCGCTCTATGCACTTATGCCGGTGCCGTTTGATTCCACGCCGCTCACGACCGTTGTTGACGGCGTCGATCCCGTGATGACGTGGCTCCAATTGGTCTACCTAGGTATGGTCACGTCAGGCCTCGGATTTGGACTCTGGTACTATGCTCTGACGCACTGGGATCCAGCAAAGGTCTCCGTCTTTAACAACCTTCAGCCCATCCTGACCACGATTCTGGCGTTTCTTCTCTTTTCGCAAGTGCCCACTCCAATGTTCGTTGTTGGTGGCGCCATTGCGCTCACGGGCGTGATCGTTACGCAACGCGGATAGTTGCGATATCCGTGGGATGTGTAGTTTCGACTCCATGCGCATCACACCTCAACACTCGCTCGGCCTGGTGATCGATATTCAAGATCGCCTGTTTCCGCATATCGATGATCACGACGGACTTGCACGTCGAACATCCATCCTCATTCAAGGTCTTCGAGCACTTGCTGTGCCGATTGTCGTTACAGAGCAATACGTGAAAGGTCTTGGATCTACCATTCCTCTCATCGCAGAAGCGTTGGGAGAGTATTCGCCGTTGGAGAAGATGACGTTCTCGTGTTGCGGAGACAGCACCATTGAAGGCTTTGTGATGGGAAGCGGTCGGCACACGATGATTATTTGTGGAATCGAAGCGCACGTGTGTGTTCTGCAAAGTGTACTAGATCTGCTTTCGCAAGGCAATGCCGTGATTGTTGTCGAAGACTGCATCTCGTCGCGCAAGGTCAACGACAAGACCATCGCCGTCGAGCGCATGCGAAGTGCTGGTGCTATGATTACCACCTACGAATCTATCCTCTTCGAGCTTTGCAAAGTGTCTGGAACAGAGACATTCAAAACCATTTCGCGACTTGTGAAATAATCCAGGCAGACGCTCATGCACATGGTTGCCGCATTTCAAGCTTCCTTTCTCGAGGGACTTTCTCTGCTCTCCGACGAGATACGGTTGTTCCCGGACGATGCATCATTGTGGGTTACTCGCCGTGACGTGTCAAATTCTGCCGGCACACTTGCATTGCATTTGATTGGCAACCTGCATCACTTCATAGGTGCGAACATTGGGAATACATCCTATGTGCGCGATCGGGAGGCGGAGTTCGCTACACAAGATCTTCCTAGGGCAGTTCTCATGGGACGATGCGAAGAGACTGCCGAGATGATTCGCGTGGCCATGCAGTCATGCACCGATGAAACACTAGCACGTCCGTTCCCACTTGCAACGTTTGGTGAAGGTCGCTCGACGGGAGACGTGCTCCTACGTCTTGTTGCCCATTTCAGATACCACCTTGGACAAGTGAACTACTTGCGCCGCATGCTCTAAAGGATTCCTCTTCATGGCATCGAAGAAATCAACTCCATCGAATCCAGCGGATAGCATCTCGAGCGTGATGAAGGAGACGCGAGTCTTCCCGCCGCCTGCATCCTTTGCAGACACGGCGCATGTTTCATCATTTGCTGCTCTCAAGAAACTTCGCACGTCTGCCTTACGAAACCCCGAAGCATACTGGGATCTTCAAGCACGCGAGCTCGAGTGGTTCGCACCGTGGAAGAAGACGTTGCAGTGGAAGTATCCGCACGCGCAGTGGTTTGTTGGTGGGAAGATTAACGTATCGGTGAACTGTCTAGATAGGCATTGCGCCACGTGGCGCAAGAACAAGGCGGCACTCATTTGGGAAGGTGAACCGGGTGACATGCGTACGCTCACCTATGCACAGCTCCACCGCGAGGTGTGCAAGTTCGCGAATGTGTTGCGCTCATTAGGTGTGGAGCAGGGCAGCGTGGTGGCCATATACATGGGCATGGTTCCGGAAGCTGCGATTGCCATGCTCGCATGCGCGCGCATCGGTGCAACACATAATGTGGTCTTTGGTGGCTTCTCGTCCGATGCACTTCGCGAGCGTATCAACGACTCGCAAGCCGTTGTACTCGTCACGCAAGACGCGGCGCATCGACGTGGTGACAAAGTTCACCTGAAGACTGCCGCCGATACATCACTCAAAGCATGTCCAACAATCGAGCACGTTGTTGTGGTGCAGCGCACCGATGAACGAACGACGATGAAGGCCGGCAGAGACCATTGGTGGCACGAGCTCATGGATGCTGCGTCGGCCGTGAATGCGCCCGCAAAGCTTTCAAGCGAACATCCCTTGTTTATTCTCTACACCAGCGGCTCTACTGGAAAGCCCAAGGGAATTCTGCACACCACCGGTGGATACCTCACGCAGGTTGCGTCGACGATGAAGGTGATCTTTGACCTCAACGACGAAGACGTCTACTTCTGCACAGCAGATATCGGTTGGGTTACCGGACACAGTTATCTCGTCTACGGTCCACTCGCACACGGCGCAACCATTGTGATGTATGAAGGTGCACCAAACTTTCCTGAACCGGATAGATTGTGGAGCATCGTTGAGCGGCATGGCGTAACGATTTTCTATACAGCGCCAACAGCCATTCGCTCCTTCATGAAGTGGGGAGAGTCGTGGCCGCTCAAGCACAACCTTGCCACCCTCCGCCTCCTTGGCACGGTGGGCGAGCCGATCAATCCCGAAGCATGGATGTGGTATCACACTGTGATTGGGAAGAAGCGCTGTCCGATTGTCGACACATGGTGGCAAACCGAGACGGGTGCCGTCCTCATCTCGCCG
>JBBRES010000225.1:0-2727 GCA_038202665.1 Kapaibacterium sp. (SeqCode)
CGTAGCTTGAGCCTTTGCTCACCCACCTGTACTTGTCTACTTGTCCCCGAAAGAACTGTTTTCTATTGGTACCCTTCTCGCGAAAGACCTCTGCACGCTCAGCAATAGCGGAAGACGCCGTGAGGAAAGCGCCACCTTCTCCACATGTAATGTTCTTCGTTGCGTGGAAGCTGTAGGCCGCCATGTCGCCCAGCGTTCCCAAGGCAACATCGTTCCAGTGTCCACCAAACGCATGAGCCGCATCTTCGATCAACAGCAGACCGTGTTCATCACATATCGCGCGAAGTGCAGTCATATCGCACGCGATGCCGGCATAGTGAACCACCATGATGGCACGCGTTCGTGTGGTCATAGCCCGGATCACATCCGCCGGGTCGATGTTCATCGTTGATGGATCTACATCAACGAACACGGGTACAAAGCCTGCCTGAATGATGGCTGTTGCAGAACTCGTGAAGGTGAATGATGGCACGATTATCTCGTCACCGAGTGATCCGTCGACCATCGCACATGCGAGTTCCAACGCATGCGTGCACGAGGTGGTGAGAAGCACGTGCTCGGCACCAACCATCTGTTTGATCTGTTGCTCAGAGGCTGCACAGAAGGGACCGTCACCTGACAGTTGACCGCTGCGAAGACAGGCCTCGAGTAGATCTGCCGAAGTCGTTGGGATATAGGGTTCCGTGAATCGAATATTCTTCATTGCTTCAATAACGAATGGTAAAGATCAAGCCATTGTTGTACTACCGTTGACGGATCGTGTTTTGCACAAGCCCACGCATAGCCGTTGGTTGCATGGAGTTGTCGCGTAGTGAAATCGCGAATCTCGCTCGTAATGGCTTTGGCGAGCGCATGCGCGCTACGTGGTTCAACACTTCGACCACGTCCGTCGGAAAGTTGCTCAGGAGTGCCACCAGTGTTCGTGCCAATCACCGGCACGCCATTCATCATGGCCTCGATCACCGTGAGTGAATAGGTCTCATGATAGGAAGGAAGAACAAACACATCAAGCGCACTAAGGCTGGCACCAAGATCATTCTGAAATGGCAGGATGTGCAAACGTCTGCGCGCAAAGGAGTGTGCTGCGCGATCGATGATCCACGATTGGAGCTCTACCGATTGCGGCTCATACACGGGAACTCCCTGCTCATCCATACCCTGCACAGACGGCTCGCCTATTACTACAAAGTGTACACGCCGTTGTACATCTTCCGGAAGGAGAAAGAAAGAGTCAACAAACTCCCGAATGCCTTTTTGCACATCGATGCGTGCCGCGAGTCCAACAAGTATCTCATCGTCCGCCACGCCAAGACTCGCTCGCAACTCTGCTCGCGCGTCTTCACGCCGTACCGACGCTGCGGGATCTCGCAGATAGCGTATGAGATGAATTCGCTCAGGCGAAATCGGGAAACCCAATCGAATGGCCTCGTTGTTAATCAACGACGTACTCACAATTGCGTTCACGCGACCATAGATAAAGGCATGCAGTGGATCTCGCTTGTTCACGGCAATCATGTAGACGCTGTGTACGTGTGGAACCGAGGTGCCTGCCACTGCGATGGATCCCGTCCACACATCAAGGCGTGTATGCGAATGCACGATTGCGTTTGTATGCAGTCGACAGAATCTTCTCACCATAGTAATGTTCGTGGGACTCACGCGTGCCTGATGATTCGTGGTCATCGTTTCAATCCCTGCCGCCTTACACGCCTCTTCAAGTCGCGACCCAGAGCGAACCATCGCCACGTTGTTCACGCCGGCCTGTTGCAATGCCAGTATGAACTGAAACGTGTAGAGTTCGAGTCCACCCCACGACGTCGATGTATTGAGATGCAGAATCGTCATCGGACCGATAGTTGCTTCATGATCGTGATCACATCACTCGTCGTGCTCGCCAACGCGGTTGCACGATGCAGCTCTTCGCGTGTTCCATAGCCATACAGCACACCAATACCGTCGATACCATTTGCATGCGCACCGTCCACATCATGTGAACGGTCTCCTACCATTACGGCTAGGCGAGGATCAACGGACTCTTGTTGGAGAACATAGCGCAGTAGGTCTTCCTTTTGAGTGCGCGTTCCGTCGAGTTCCGAACCATAGACATGGTCGATCAACGATGCGAAAGGCGCAGATGCAACCACACGTTCTGCATAGGGCAAGGCCTTTGCCGTAGCAATCACAACTCGCATGTCCTGTGCCCGGGCAGCTTCGATCATCTCGGTCACGCCATCGTACACGGCATAATCGAACATTGCACCAAGCCCATAAATGCGACGATACTCAGCGGCTGCGGCGTCTAAGGTGGAACGCTCTGAGGTACCGAGCAGTTCTTCAAAAATGGTCCACAACGATGCACCGACGTGCGTCACCAATACGTCGTTACTGGGTGCTGCAACTCCAAAGTGTTCAATCGTTTGTGCAAGAGCAGAAAGGATGCCCCGCTGCGAATCCAGGAGTGTTCCATCGAGATCGAACATGGCCACCGTTTTCACGCATTGCCTACGAACTCAATGGCCACACCAGACGGATCGTATGCTGTGAACCAGAAGCGATTGTTTCCCATATCCATGGGTTCTTCCATGGGAAGTTTTACGCCATTGCTTTTCAAATAGTCGTACCACGCCTTTACGCTTGGCACGTCAAAGCAGAATGTTGCCTTGGCCATTTTCTGACTGCCGGCAGGAATGGGCGTTCGCTTTCCGATTAGGTACATTCCATAGGGGG
>JBBRES010000226.1:0-2724 GCA_038202665.1 Kapaibacterium sp. (SeqCode)
GATCCGCCATTGACGGCAAGACCAGTGCTGATTGGCGTGATGGTTTCCTTGTTGTAGATGAAGGCCATTCGCTGGTCGGTTGGAATGTCTGATGCGTAGAAGTAGCCATGATTTCCAACGATGGAGTCTGCAACGCGCTTCACGGATACGTCGGAGGTGATCTCTTGAAGTCCATAGATGTCGCTCTTCATCGTGTCCATAGCCTGACGTACACTCTGAATCTGACGATTCTTGTCCACAACACCCTTTGTGGTGTCTGGCCAACCGAACCAATCAAGATTCCATGTGGTAACGTCAAGTGTACGCGACTTAGCTACCGTGTCTACTTCGATGGGAGGTAAGCCAAGCTCAGTCACAAAGCGTGGTTGAATTTGATATGTGCCACGGAACTGACTTACCAAGCCAATGATGTCGAACTCGCCTTCCGGAATTGGAACGGCATTGCGGGCGATCTCTGTACCACCATCAATGCGAACATCAATCGACTTACTATCGCGATCAATTACTTGATACGTGCGCTCACGAAAACTTCCCGTCTCCGTAAAACGAACGCGTCGGATACGCACGAGTTGTGCCTCGAGTGATTCCACGACAAGGTCGATCGTCACTGTGCGGGGCGTCGCATCCATGCGGCTTGCAGGAACGACAGTAAAGCGAATGGAGTCTGTGAGTTGTGTAAGGCCGGTGCCGGGCTGACCTGTTGTCGCTTGGAACTCAGAGAGGGTTCCGTTCTCGATCACAACGGAGTCACCCACTTGCACACCAAGTCGGAACGTGTTGTTAAACACTGCGATTCCGGCAGAACCATCTTGCAGGAAGGCCGTGTTACGAAACACACCCGCGCCTGCTGTGACGCGCCCCGCTACCTTTGTGACCTTCGTACCAAAAGGTTGTTGCTTTGCCGTTGCGATCGGAATAGGTGCTTGTGCATGCACCGTTGCCGAGGCAAGAACGAGTAATCCGAGGATCAGAGTGATCTGCTTCTGCATACGTGCTCTCTCAAATGTGTTATGGATTCTTGTTGTCAAAGATCTTCAGTGTAGGCTGTGTGAATGTGGAAGCGTTCTCGAAGTACAAGTAGATCGTGTACAGAACGCCTGCCTCGAAACGTTGCTGCGGTAGGGCAGCAACTGGTGTTGTTGTTCCTTCTTGCACGGCCGTAAATGTATACGTGCCCGGTGCGACCGAGAATTGCTTCGTCTTACCTGGCTCCATGCCCGACACAACAACGCTGTCCTGAGGACCGATGCGCATGTCAACATACGGCTCGCCATCGGAGCGTTCCGTTGCCATGTGTGAGAATCGTACATAGGCCAGTCCATTTGATGTGTTGACGCCCGTGTCTGGAACTGCACGCAAGAACTCCACCGTATTGGTCTTCGTGCCTTTCGCATACAACGCAAGAGAAGAACCCGGCCCGAACGTGTAGTACAGCGTATCGCGCCGCAACATCTGGCCAGCTTCCATCAGTACAAATGGCGCCGGACGTCCGGAAGAGATGGAGATGGGCGCAGATGTCTCTCCGCGCGGAATCTTAACCGTTGTTGCATAGTCAACGATCACCGTTAGCGTGTCTACATCCGACGTCACATTCACAATCCGCGCAGTAGCGGGAATGGGGACAGGGAAGTTCAGGGTGTTTTCAGAACAACCAAACGCAAGGAATGCAATAGCAAGGGTAGCAAGGATGGAGGGACAGCGTTTCATTAGAAATTGAACCTCACGCCAAGTTGCATGCGCCAACGTGAGTAGAAATTGTCGGTCGTGTAAATGCCCGACCGTCCGTTTGTAACCGGCTCATTGTACGTCATGCGCAATCTGCCTTGCGAATCAAATGGCTTACCACTCGCAGTATTCAGTCCAAAGATGTTTGCGCTTTGGAAGTTCACGTATCGCTGCAGGCCCCAGTCTGTGTTTAGAAGATTCAAAACGTTCTGAATATCCAACGTGAATTCGAGGCTGCGTTTTTCTTCAATGTTTATGCGTTGACCAAATCGAATGTCGAGCTGATTGATCCACGGCTCGCGAAGTTCATTGCGAGGAAGGATCTGTCCCTGATATGCTTTCAATGCAGGGTTGGCATCGATCAGCGCCATGATCTGTCCCCAGATCTGCTCCGGCGTACGGAAGTCTGTGCTTGACGTGGGTGCAACAACGATTTTGGAGTTGAAGTCTTCATTGCGTGGTACGTAAATCAGGTCGTTCCCGCCAGACGCGTTGTCGCCGTTATAATCTTGAATGTAGGACATGGAATAGGGCCGCCCAGACTGACCTGCATAGAAAACACCAACCGTAGTCGACACATCTGCAGACCACCGTAGCCGATAGCTTGCATTGAATACAATGCGATGTGGCACATCAAAATTACTACGCGCCATAGCGGCGTTGTTCGGATCGACCACGTCTGTGTTTGACCACTGCGACGTAGCCGTAGAGCTTTGTCCGCTGTTCAGATCGTACGTGTGTCCGAACGTGTACGAAAGGGTGGAGGTGATCCCAGGAACAACGTCGTTGTTTTCCGTCATGGAGACTTGTGCCATCGTTGAATACTGATATCCTTCCGAGCGTGTTCGCATCACAATCACGTCGGTGAACTCTCGTGCGACCAAGGAATCTGCCGATGCGCCTGCATACATGGGTCGACCGTCAAGCGGCGACACGAGCATTCCGGATCTACGCAGGTTGATGTTTTGAAAGTCTACTTGATTCAAGAACTTTCCATAC
>JBBRES010000227.1:0-2636 GCA_038202665.1 Kapaibacterium sp. (SeqCode)
ACCGGTGGTATCCGGTGCGAAAAGCTTTCGGCTTGGATGCTCGAAGAAGGATTTACAAACGTCTATCAGCTTCACGGCGGAATTGTCACGTACGGCAAAGACCCAGACGTAAAGGGTGATCTGTGGGACGGACAGTGTTACGTTTTTGATGAGCGCGTTGGCGTCGAAATCAATCATACACCAGACAAGCGCATCGTTGGAACGTGCAGACTCTGCGGTGCACCAACCGAAGAGTACTACGACTGTGCCAACGTGGCCTGTCACCGTCAGTTCCTTGCCTGTGATGCATGCGTGGAAGCGTATCATGAGTGCTGCGGCACAGAATGCATGGACGTGATCGCCACGGTCTCGTAAATCGTATCTTCGTGTATGACACAATTGTTTGAGAGAATCGCCGAATCTGCGGCCTATATCAACGGTCGTACGACCATTGTCCCACGCGTTGGCATTATCCTTGGCACCGGCCTGGGTGGCCTTGTCCGCGACATAGATGTGCAAGCCTCCATCGACTACGAAGACATTCCGCACTTCCCCCTTTCCACCGTCGAGTCCCATCACGGCAAGCTCTTGCTTGGTACACTCAACGGCACACCAGTGATGGTGATGCAAGGTCGATTCCATATCTACGAGGGCTATAGCGCCCTTCAGGTAACGTTCCCGGTTCGCGTGATGAAGGCCTTAGGTGCGTCCACGATGATCGTGTCCAATGCATGTGGAGGAATGAATCCCCTCTACAAGCGCGGCGATGTAATGATTATCGATGACCATATCAACTTGATTGGAGACAACCCGCTCATCGGACCAAACGACGATCGACTGGGGCCACGGTTCCCAGACATGAGCGAGCCCTATTCACAACGTCTCATCAATCTTGCCCAACAGGCGGCTCTCGAACTGCAACGAAATGTTCATCGCGGAGTCTATGTTGCCGTTGCAGGTCCAAACCTAGAAACGCGCGCCGAGTATCGATTCCTTCGCACCATTGGTGCCGATGTTGTTGGCATGAGTACGGTCCCCGAGACCATCGTGGCCAGACACATGGGAATGGAAGTATTGGGAATGTCGATTATTACCGACGAGTGTTTTCCTGATGCCTTGGAAGAAGCACGTATCGCAGATATTCTGGCTGCTGCCGCAACTGCAGAGCCACTCATGACGGCCATCATCCGATCCGTGATCGCCCATTGTTGATCGCATTATGACACTTCACCATCGAGCCATCGTTCTTGTCCTTGCCGCCATGAGCCTTACCATGGCTGCCTGTGCGCCTGACGAGCCACTGATCACTTCGTTCAACGACAACTATCGTGTGTTGTTCGCAGCCACGGAGCCTGGCCTTGCTGTCTCGCTCATGCCCGGCGCAACCGTTGTCGATGCAGACTTGTATCGCACACTCACTGGTTCATCGCAAACCAATCCGTATGTGCGCATGGTGCAGTACCGCAACGAGATTTTTTGTTTGCAACGCGATGGCTCGTCGATCGACGTGTTGTCGCAACGCGCCGATACGCTACTGCGTACGATCGACTGTGCGCCATATGGTCGGATGACAGACATTTGTTTTGTGAATGCTACAACGGCCTATGCCACACATCCCGACTCAAATGTTGTTTCGGTGATAGATCTTACGGTGAACCGCGCCGTCACGTCGATTTCCGTCGGAAAGACACCCATCGGCATCTGCAGCGTTGGAAACCAAGTTTGCGTGGCCAATCAGGCCGACAACACCGTGACCATCATCGACAGTCGTACCAACACGAAAACAGCTACGCTCAATGTTCCTGCTGCACCAACCTATATGGCTGGAGATGCCGAGCGTGATCAATGTGTGGTGGTATGCTTAGGAGAAGGTAAGGTTGATGCATTGCCGAAGTCCACTCCGAAGATGTCGTTTGTAAACGTTGTGAAGAAGCAAGTCACCAACACTCTCGACGTGACGAACCGTCCCGCCGATGGTCCCAACCTTCTTCCCGGCGGACTTGTTGTTACGGCCACCGGATCGGCACTTGTTCCATGTCAGCAAGGACTCCTTCGTGTCCTCACGAGCACACGCAACAAGGTCTCGCTCCTTCAGTTCGATCCCTTCACACGTATTGGCTATAATGCCGCACGAGCCGAGATTCTATGTGTTGGTGCCGATGGTGTTGCCATAACCATCTTCGACGAGTATGGAGAAGTGACCAAGGCATCGCTTACGGCACCTGCTGCGGTACGCGCGCTCATTGGACTTGCACCATGATCCTCGACGACCTTCGTGCTCGCGCCGCGCAACGTGTGCGAACAATCGTCTTCCCCGATGCAACGGATGCACGGACTGTGAAGGCGGCAAGGATCTTGCAAGACAACGCGCTCTGTATTCCTATCCTCATTGGATCTGTGGACACGATTTCACATGTAGCAGACGTGCATAGCGTTTCGCTTGACGGCATTCGCATTATCGATTCTTCGAGCGCTTACGACACTTCAGATTGTGCGAGCTACTTGCTTGAACGCAGGCGGTCGAAGGGCATGTTGCCTGACGAGGCTGAGCGACTCTCCCACGATCCACTATTGTATGCTGGTTGGCTTGTCGCATGCGGACATGCAGACGGTGCCGTCGCTGGTTCACTAAGTACCACGGGCGCAGTTCTTCGCGC
>JBBRES010000228.1:0-2602 GCA_038202665.1 Kapaibacterium sp. (SeqCode)
GAATGATATAGTCGCTGTGCTTATGATGTTGCTCGGCTGAGATATGATAGCCCACGTCGTGCAGAAGGGCGGCCGCTTCCAGCAGCTCGCGCTCTCGGTCGGCCAGCCGATGCAAAGACTGCAGATCGTCAAACAAGCGCAGACACAAATTCTTCACGTGCTCTGCGTGAGGGCGGTGCACACGGTACAGATCGCAAAGGTGATCCACGCTTTGATAGCGCAAGTGCGAGAGGTGATGGTACTCGTCGATATCGCGCTGCTTCTGTACCGTATCGAACACGGTGCCCTCGCGGAGCGCATAGCCACTCATCGTGAGCTCTTGAATGTTCAGACCGATCACAGCCTGCTCGAGTATCAATGCGCCGCCCATGATAATGTCGGCCCGCTTCTCATCCAGTCCCGGCAGCGCCTTGCGTTGCTCCAACGTTCGCGCCTCGACAATGGACGCAATGGTTTGCAACAGGTCGCTGCGCGAAATGGTAAGTGCATTCAACGATTCAGGAATGCGCTTGCCCTGTCGCGCCAACGTCATCGTCGCAATGGCCATGGCCGTGCCCGACGAGCCGATGGCGTATTCGAAGCCGTAGGCGATGAGCGACTGAAAGATCGGCGTCCAATCCCCCTTGATGGCTCGCCTGCACATTTCAATCTGATCGTCCGTGATCACCGCATCGGGAAAGAACCGTTTGGAAAGTCGGATGTGGCCAAGCTTGGCAGAGTGGACGTAGGCAACCTCGCCCTGATAGCCAATCACCGTTTCGGTAGAGCCACCGCCGATATCGATGACCAAGGCACGCTTGGTAAGGATGGGAAGGGCATGAAGGGCGCCAAGGTAGATAAGGCGACCTTCTTCCGAGCCCGACACAACTTCGATGTCGATGCCACATTCACGACGTACTCGATCGATGAACTCATCTCTGTTCAGCGCCTCACGCGTGGCACTCGTGGCCACGGCTCGTATCTCCGCGCCGTGCTGACGGGCCACGGTCACGAATCGCTTTAGCGTTTGGACGCCTCGTGTGATGGCCTCGGGAGTGAGTCTTTTGATATCCCCAGCGCTCGAACCAAGACGCACCATTTCTTTGTCGCGACTGTGAATCCGGAGCACACCACGTGTACTCACAGATGCAATCACCATGTGAAAAGAGTTTGTGCCAACGTCGATCGCCGCAATAAGAGAGGAACTTGCCATGGCACGAAAATACACTGTTCGTAGGCCGTTTCCCCCTGCCTCGTATTTTACCGACATGCAACGCTACCTCATCATCTTCATGCTCTTCGTCGTTGGAGTGATCCTTGTGTTCAACTTCGCTCTGGGATTCGTGCGAAGAATGACGAATAGTCGCGACAACAAGAAACCATGACTTCCACCCGCTTTGTGTTTTTGGATGTCATACGTGGAATCGCCGTTCTGTGGATGATTCAAGTGCACATCACGAATTCATTTCTCGATCCCGCTCTTCGCCATTCCCCGTTCTTTGATGTTCTCAACATCAGCAATGGCTATGTAGCGCCAACGTTTATCTTCTGCGCCGGCGCTGGATTTTGGATTGCAATCGGACGCAAAATGCAGGCCTACTTGGAAGGCGGCACGGTGCTCCGAGGGTACTTACGACGTCTCTTCTACATCCTTTGGTGCGGCTACGTGTTGCACGTTCCCTTCTATTCGTTGGATCGGATGCTGATCGCCACTCGTGCAGAGGTGATGCCTGGATTGCAAGTCGACGTGCTGCATACCATCGTCTTCTCGTCGCTGTTGGCTCTATGTATTGTCTTCGCTACCAAAAGTGTAGTGCGCATGACAACCATGTGTGGCATTGCCGCGCTCACGATCATGTTCACATCGTGGATTGCCTACGTCATAGGAACACCACCTGATTCACCGTTTCCACTGTTGCCGTGGAGTACCTATTTCTTTGCCGGCGTCTATTTAACGGGGACGTTCATGACGTCTACGCAGAAAGACTTGATGGCCAAGCGCTGGGTTGCGTTAGGAATAGTCGGTCCGTTCGTGCTGTTCTTTCTGCATGAACTTCCGTTTGCAATGCCATGGGAGAGTCTGTGGTGGAAGGCTTCGCCAAGTATTTTACTCTTCCGTCTATGCGCCACGATGCTCCTGTTTGGCGGACTCTATCTAATGGAGAAAAGGTTGCAAGTGTCTCGCGTTGCAACGTTTCTGCAGCGCGTCGGCCAAGAGTCACTCTTGATGTACGTTGCACACTTACTCATTGTCTACGGTCACGGCGCAGATCTCATTCGTGATGTCTTACACATTCACGACACCGGCTTTCTTGGCGTTGCCGCCATCTACATTGTGATTACGATTCCACTGTTGTTCTTCATGTGGTGGTGGCACGACTTCAAGAAGCGCTCGCCCGACATGGCCGTTCGCGTCCTCACGGCACAGATTATTGGAATGACGCTCTTCTTCATTTTGATTCCCGCTGATTTTCATCTTTGGTGATTGTACAATCACACTTCCGATCGCAACCATGCTCCATCTCCTCCTTGCCTCCTCGCTTCTCCTTTCCAGCGATGCCTTCATCAGATCGAAAGGTACTGCCTGTTGGATAGAGAACCCCGAGGCGTTTCAAGTAACAGC
>JBBRES010000229.1:0-2596 GCA_038202665.1 Kapaibacterium sp. (SeqCode)
CCTGCTCAAGACCTTGCGTTCCGTCACTCAGGGGCAGGTCGCACGAGCGCAGAGGGAAGACGGAACGCAAGGTCTTGAGCAGGTAGTACAGATACGTCCCATCGGTGTACGGACCGAAATACTTGCTCCCATCTCGAATCACATTTCTTGTTTTGAAGATTCGAGGATACTCTTCTCGCGTAATGCGGATGTATGGGTACGACTTGCCATCCTTGAGGAGGATGTTGTACTTCGGACGGTGCTGTTTGATAAGTGTGTTTTCAAGGATCAAGGCCTCGACTTCGTTATCGGTAACGATCACGTCGAAGTCTACGATTTTGGCCATAAGGGCCTTCGTCTTTGCATCGACAGGTCTGTTCTGCTGGAAATAGCTCTTCACTCTATTGCGAAGCACCTTGGCCTTGCCCACATAGATCACAGTGCCCGACGCGTCCTTATGCAAGTACACGCCTGGTTTGGTTGGGAGTCCTGCCAGTTTACGGTCGAGGTCTATAATGTGCGGTTCTGCGTTCTCCATGTTCTTCAAAGTTAGACACGGTCGTCCGTATCCCTAGCATCCGTAATTTCCGCGATTGTCTACAATTGAGATGTTGTATGCGACTTTCTTTTGGCCTTTCCACCCTTATGCTGGCACTTGTCATCATGAGTTGCAGCTCGGTAACGACGTTTTCCGATGCACAGAGAGCGAAGTGCAATGCGCCTCTCCTGATGATCACAGATCGGTATCGAGACGCCGACGTGGACACGACGTTCACCGTAGCCATTCAACTTACCGCTTCGCCAACGGCGGCCATGCAGCAGCAGATGAAGGACTGTGGTGCGACCATCTCCTCCACTTCGTCCACAATCCTCTTCGTACGCACGGCATCTCAATCAATCCCCTGCCTCTCGTCGATAGAATCGGTCATCCGTCTGGAATACACGCCACTAACAACGCCAACACTGTGAATCGCACCATGACCATCCGATCCCTCGTCCTTGCCGCCTTCACCCTTGTTACCGCGACCGTCTTCGCAAGCGGACAAGCTCACACGAAACTCACAGCCCTTTCACTCGGAAAAGTGCACACCGCTATCCAAGCCAGCTCGAAGCACGATGGTGAGCGCATTCAAGCCATACAAGCGCTTGGTCATCCATTCAGCATAGAGCAGGGCCGAACGATGGTGCGCGTGATGCTTCAACTCGCGCGCGCTCAAGACACATCCGTGGTGAGTTCGCAAGGCGGAGTGATTCGCCATTGCTTTGGCACTGTGGTCTCTGCTGTTATTCCGGTAGATGCGCTCGATGCATTGTGTATAGACCAACGCATTCTGCGAGCGCAACTTTCTACTCTCTTGCGCCCAACTCTCGACGAAAGCGTGAAGGAGATCCGTGCTGATAAAGTCCACCTTGGCGAAGGTCTACCCACTGCGTATTCCGGTAGGAATGTGATTGTTGGTGTGTTTGATACTGGCATTGATGTGGCGCATCCGGATTTCCGAACACCTACCGGAAGTCGCATTCTTTCTCTCTGGGATATGTCCGATAACAACGGCACGCCGCCTACAGGATTCTCTTGGGGAAAGGAATACACGAAAGCGCAGCTTGATGCTGGCGAAAGTGCAGTTGCACAGCGCGACCTAGAGGGGCACGGAACACATGTGGCTGGAACCGCAGCTGGAAACGGGCGTGGCAATGCGGCTTATGTTGGCGTTGCTCCAGAAGCAGATCTCATTGTCGTGAAAGGTTTTCGAAGTGACGCGACTTCGAATTTTGCCGACGACGACATTGTTGCTGGATGTCAGTACATTTTTCAACGAGCAACTGCTCTTGGAAAGCAAGCAGTGATCAATCTAAGTCTGAGCGGCATTGTTGGTCCACACGACGGATCAGAGCTCACCGTACATGCCCTTAACGCTCTCGTAGAACCAGGTCACATCATTGTTGTTGCGGCGGGTAACGAAGGTGGTACTCCGATACATGCAGGCGGCGTTATCACGGCAACCACCAGTCTCGAAGCGCTCATTAACCCGATCAACGTGTGTTACATCTTTGAGGGATTCTGTCCACCGGATCCAAACTTCTTTATGACGGCCGCTGATGTTTGGTACACGACGGGATCTGTAGACACGCTCCTCGTGGGCGTCTATATACAAGGCAGCACGGGTATGAAACTCGCGAACGTGTTATCGTTCCCAATTGGTATGGATGTTCTTGATCAGGAAGTGGTACTGGACGGCGCTACTATCGGCTTCATCTCAGCGATCACGTCCACGCGTTCACTACCGAACGGTGCCGGAAACATCCTGCTGCAGATCAGCAATAAAGGTCGGACCGATGTTCACGTCGAAGACCAACTGTGGGGTCTGAGCTTCCGTGGTGCATCAGATGGACGAGTTGATCTGTGGGCAGGTGTTCCCATTCCAGAGAATTTTGCGATCATCGGATCTCTCGGTGCAACGATCTATGGAAACTCCGAGATGACGATTGGCACACCTGCCACTGGACAAAACATGCTGAGCGTGGCATCATACGTCACCAAGAATGAATGGACGTCGCTCGTCGGACCTCAATCAGAACCAGGCACTACCCTTACAGCACTGTCCGGCTTTAGTAG
>JBBRES010000230.1:0-2525 GCA_038202665.1 Kapaibacterium sp. (SeqCode)
CCGTTACCCTGAACTGGGACACAACGAACACCTACCGCAAGCACTGGCGCTTCGAATATGGAATGTCTACGACAGGTCCATGGCGTACACTGTCGAACCTTGGCAACGTCCTAGACAGCGGTGCACGACGCGGACAGTTCATTGGCGCATTCGTCTTACGTCAGGCAGACATTACCGAAACCGGCTACGTTCGTATGACGCTGTTGGAAGACACAACAAAGACCGACGTGAACGATCAACCATTTGCAGTTGTCACTGCGGCTCCATCACGCGTTGATTCGGTGATCAGCGGTCACATCTCGACGCGTGTGAAGCTTTGGAATACGAAAATCTATGGCATCGATGGCTTTGTGTATATCGATAGCACAGGCGTTCTCGAAATCGAAAAGGGAACCATCATTCTTGGTGATACTCTTGGTCAGAACAATGCTATCTGCGTAAACCGTGGTGGCAAGCTTGTTGCAAATGGTACGCGCGATCTTCCGATCGTCTTCACATCTGGTGCGGCACCTGGTCAGCGTGCTCGCGGCGACTGGGGCGGAATCGTCTTCTGCGGTCGTGCACGCACAAATCATCCAGGTGGCCAGGCTGCTATGGAAGGTGGCATTGCAGATCCAGCACCGCCGAATGGTTGGTTTGGTGGAACGAACGATGACGATTCAAGCGGAGTGCTTCGCTACGTTCGTATTGAATTCGCAGGCATTGCACTTACGCCAAACAACGAGATCAATGGACTTACCCTCGCTGGTGTTGGTCGCAAGACGGTGATTGATCACGTTCAGGTCTCACACGCCAATGACGATTCCTTCGAATGGTTTGGTGGAACGGTGAATGCGAAGTACCTCATTGCTTATGGCGGTATCGACGATGACTTCGACACCGACAATGGCTTTAGTGGTAAGGTGCAATTCGGTCTTGGAAAGCGCTTCCGCACTATTGCAGATCAATCCACATCGCAAGCATTCGAATCAGACAACGACGCAAACACGTCGTTTAATAATCCCCGCACGTCGTGCCTCTTCTCGAACATGACGTTGGTTGGACCTGTTCAAGACACATCGTGGACGTCCGGTAACGGTCCGAATCAGTACAATCGGTTCTACGGCGCAGGCATTCAAGTTCGCCGTAACTCCCGCCACAACCTCTTCAATAGTGTGTTCACGGGTTGGCCACGTGGTATGGAGATTGCCGGTGTACCTACGATGAACGCAGCAAATGCAGACACGATGAGCACGCGCAACAACAGCTGGTTCGGTATCAAGGGCACGTGGTTGAATCTCGCAGGCGGCACACCTCCTGCTGGTATGGATGCGGCATGGATTTCTAAGCCGGCCTTCAACAACACTATCGACAAGGCAGATCCAAACAGCGCCATGCTTATCAATGCATGGGTTGAAAACGACAACGCCTTCAACCCTGCACCGCTCTTCGGCGCTTCGTACCTGAACAATGCAAGCTTCACAAATGGAACAGCCTTCGCGCCAATTGGAGATCCATTCTTCGAACAAGTAGCCTATCGTGGTGCCTTCGCACCAAATGGCGAGCGCTGGGATGCAATCTGGGCGGAGTACGATCCGATAAACAAAGAATACAAGGCTCAACCCCCCGTGTTGACAAGCGTTCAGGACGACAACGTCACTGAGCAAGTTGTTGCTTCGGTGTATCCGAATCCAACAGCTGACGTTTGTACTGTCCGCTATCGTCTCTCGGGGGATGATGCCATTACGATTGCAGTCGTGAACGCCCTTGGTTCCGAGCGCAATACGTTTATGGTGGCGCAGCCACAAAAAGACGGTGTGTATGAATTCCAACTGCACACATCAACACTCGCAACAGGGATGTACTTCGTAACCTTTACCACATCACGTGGAACGGTCTCCCTCCCGCTAACTGTTCAACGGTAACAAACGCGTTCGTGAAAAAAGCCCGTCGTTCGAAAGAACGGCGGGCTTTTGTTTGCGAGTCTACTTGAATGCGAACGTCACGCGTACCCAACTCCGTGCCGCCATGCCGCCCTTACTACCCGGAGTGTAGACGATGCGTCGCACAGCTTCTTCTGCAATGCGGTCTACTTCTTCATTCACGCGCATCACGTGATCGATGCGACCTATAGCGCCGCTGGCAAAAACTTCTACAGCTAGTATTGCTGTGCCATGGAGCGAGGCGCCTGCTCCAGGTGTAAGCGCGTCGAGTGCTGTCTGTAGGTCTGCCGTGCTATACGTTGGAGCCACGTCCACCACTGCAGCAGTATCGAGTTCGTCAAGACTCTTGGGCAGTGGCACGGGCTTCAGTGCGCGGAGGGTGTCTACGTTCCAGATCACGCCAATCGATTCATGTTCGAGTCGAGTGCCGCGCGGAGGATAACGAATCAAGTCGACGTCCCGAACATGACGTCCTCCATCAAACGCGCCTGCGTAAATCATCACCGTGTCTTGATCGCTCATCCACACGGCCTTGCCATTGCCATGCGCCGTATCTGCGCGCACCTCTCCGCTATACCACACGGCTGTTACTTGAAACGCCTC
>JBBRES010000231.1:0-2489 GCA_038202665.1 Kapaibacterium sp. (SeqCode)
CTTACCACCATCAATACTCTTGAACACACCATTGCCGCTGATCTGCGCAGAGTTGCCCCAGATTTCGCCAGTGCTGTAATACCACGTTTGCGTTTTTCCAACGCGTGTGTCTTGCGTAATACTGGCAACGGAATGCAATTGATCAGGTCGCGTTGTCCGCGTCCACGTGCCCCCTGCATCCTCGCTCCTCCACATACCTGCACTCACACCACCTGCCAACAACACTCGCTCGTCTGAAGCATCAATGGCAAAGGCACGTGTGCGACCTCCGATATTCCACGGACCTCTACTCGTCCACGCATCTGCCTGTTCGCTCTCTCCATTGCGCTCAAGAAGCGCGAGGGAGCCAGGCATCGTTTGAGCATAGGCAAGTTCTCGCACACGGATGTTTGCAGGAATCGTCCCAGTGGCAGGATCCGCGTGTCGTGTACGTTCCCACTCTGCGCGCTTCTGCGGCATGATCGACGCCTCGCCGTTCCCGCCACGCTGGGTAGAACACGAGGTCAACACACAAAGTGTTGCGAGCAATCCAACGGAGAGTAGTTTCATCGTTGCACAAGTCCTCGAAGAGTACGCAAAGTTTGAGGGCTGATCACACCGATCGGCACCAAGAGAAGGATGTAGGCGGGAACAACTGCAATTCGAACGATCACGTGCAGAGTTGAGTTGGGAGGAGTGATGAGAGTTACTCCATACAACGCAGCGGCCGCGATCATCGTCAACAACACACGCGTCCAATCATACTTCATCGGATAGATGCGCTGTACAACTACATAGAGCACCGCAGCGCCTGCCACATAGGCAATCACTTTTGCCCACGCAGCACCATCGATTCCCAGCAAGGGGAATCCAATGAACGTGGCGAGAACATTCACAACTGCAGCAACACCCGTGGCTATCGGTAGTGTGGCCGTGCGTTTGGTGATGTGCGGACCTACAGCAAAATTGATCATGAATCCATTGAACACGTAGGCCAACAGAATGATAGGAATGATGTGCATACCCGACCAATACGTGGGGTTGATGAACCGACCGCCTACGAATGGAAGTTGCACAACAATGGGCATGGCAATCGACGTGATCAAGAACACGGCGCCACACACGGCGGTGAACAACGTGAAGATCCGCGCGAACGTTTCCTTTGCATCAACATCGTCGCGGTGATGCAAGTAGAACGGCTTCCACGCATACTCGAACACGGTGACAAACAACATCATCGGAATGGCGAGTCGAAAGTTCGTTTGATACATTCCCACGGCTGCACTGCTAGACAGCATCAGCATAATCGGTCGGTCGGCCACTTGCACCATGATCGAAGAAAAACTCGATGGCACGGTTGGCAATCCGAATCGAACCATCTCTCGATACAAAGCACGGTCAAAGGCGAGTCGTAAGGAGGAAAGGATGGAAGGCACGAATACCGCGAACGACACTGCACTCGAAATGATGCCGGCATAGATCACACCTTCGATTCGCATGTGCCACACCACAACAAAGAGAATGTTCAGCACAACGTTTACAACAATGGCGAGCAGGCGCATCATCGCGAACACACGTGGACGTTGTTGCATGCGCAAACGCGCAAAGGGAATCAGCACGAGTGCATCGAAGAGGGGGATGAGTGCGGCAATACGTACAAGTGATGCGCCGTTTTCATCGAGCTTCAAGAATGACGACGTAGAAATCGGCACGGCGAAGATTACCGTGGCAAGTGTAACGAACACTCCAATGCCTGCTACCAGCCAGAACGCAACGCTAAACACCGATCGGTTGCGCTCCTCGTTGTTGCGCTCGAAGAATCTCATGTATGCCGGTTCCATACCAAGCGAATACAGGATGTTCACAAAGGCGATCATGGAATAGATAGCAGCCACTTCTCCCATTTCGCTGGGAGAAAGATAGTTCGTGTAGAGCGGTGTAAGGAGGAACGTGAGGAAACGTCCAACTACCGTACTAACGCCGTACACCAGAGTATCAGAAGCTAATGACGTGATCTTTGATCGCATGGTCCGTAATTTACCACATGAAACGTACCCTCCTTGGCCTAAGCCTTGTCCTTGCCGCCCTCATCAACCTTGGCGCGCAAACAGCTACGACTCCAGAAGCACAACGTGTTTTGGAGCACGTTCGGTATCTCGCGTCTCCAGAGCTTGCCGGAAGAGCGCCCGGAACCGCTGGGAACAAGCTCGCAGCCGATTATATCGAGAAGCAGTTCAGAGACGCCGGCCTCATGCCGGCCAATCAAGGTCAGTTCCAGCAACCATTCACACTCACCACGGGCATTAAGCTCGGCGCGAAGAATAGCGTGATGTTTGATGTGCTCGTGGAACGTCCAGGCGTACCACTTGACCAAACACGTCCAACCAAGATTGGCTGGAAGATGGGAACCGACTATCAGCCCTACGGCTTTAGTGAGTCACGCACCGTCAAGGGCGCCATGGTGTTCTGCGGATTTGGTCTCTCTGCGCCGGAGAAGAAGTACGACGACT
>JBBRES010000232.1:0-2443 GCA_038202665.1 Kapaibacterium sp. (SeqCode)
TATACTGAGCGCGTACTCGGCCTCTGTCAGAGCGATCACGCTCAGCCGGCCCTGCTTGATGAGGCCAATGTTGGTCATGGCGGGATGGGCCTTGACTTGAGCGAGGCTGACGGGACGTTTGAGCTTCTTGCCCGCCTTGAGATCTACGACTACCCACGCGACTTCATCGGTGGTTGGGTCTTGATATGCCGTCTTCGTCACACTCGCAGTTCCGATTACACTTCGCTCGTCACCCGAATGGTAAAACAACACGGCGTCGCCTTTGGCCATCGCTTGTAGATTATTGCGTGCTTGATAGTTGCGTACGCCGTCCCAAAAGGTTTGTTTGTCGGACACAAACGTATCCCACGAATACACATGGGGCTCCGATTTTACCAGCCAGTACTTCATTGTTTTGGGACGTTTTTGAGGACAACAACTCGATAGACAACTGTGCCATTCAGAGCGTTCGACGTTACGGTATAGTCGACGTTGTTCACGGAGTCTTTGAAGGCATGCGTATTGATTCCAAACCTAATCTCTCCCAGTGCCATAGGTTGGATGTTGTTGCGCTGCACCGATGCCGTCGCACAACCACAGGAACCATTCACACTCGAGATCGTGAGGATGCCACCACTTGTATTCACGAATTCTACTTTGCCGACTACAAATCCTGATGAGTCTGCACGAACCGTCAGCGCAGGAGGTGTGAACCGTAGTGTAGGTCGTTCGTCCTGTCCGGCCGTCAGTCGAAATGCAAGGAGAAGGAAGGTGGCAAGGAGTATCTTATTCATGTGTGTTGCTCATGATGTCTGTGAACATGGCGGTAAAGTCAAAGACACCACGTTTGTCGACCACCCATCGTGCAGCGAGCAATGCACCAATCGCAAATCCACTCCGATTTTTGGCGCGGTGGGTGATCTCAATGGAATCGAAGAGTGAATCGAGCATCACTTGATGCGTACCTACAATCTCTCCGCCCCGCGTAGAGGAAACATGAAGAGCGTGAGGATCAATGGCAGACGTTTGCGCATCAACCGCAATGTGGTTCTTCCGCGTCAGCTCGTCAATGACGATAGAAGCGGCCTTTAACGCGGTTCCGCTCGGACTGTCCTTCTTGCGCTTGTGATGCCACTCGTGGAGCATCACGTCGTAGTTGGTTTCTCGCTCTGCGTAAAACGAAGCTTCGCGCACAAGGTGGTAGAAAATCTGCACACCCACCGAAAAGTTGGAGCCGTAGATCAGACCGATATCATTGTCGTGACAGCATTGCTCTATGATCGAACGTTCGTCGAGCCATCCTGTCGTGCCCACCACCACGTTCCGCTTGAGGGCGCACAGGGCTTGAACGGTTGGGATCACGGCGTCTGGTTGTGAAAAATCGATGGCAACATCAAAGTCTGCCGGCGACGTGGTACGTACCGGAGAGGCATCGTCGAAAACACGAACTACTTCGCATCCATAGTCCGGTGCAAGTCGCTCGAGTTCTTGGCCCATTGCTCCATATCCAACGAGGGCGATTCGCGTCATGATGGTGTTACCATAGTCTGCATGGTTAGTATTCCGTCTGCAATGGTAAACGAACCTGCTTGAGGGAAGGCGGCAGGGAGGGTTGTGCTGTGCGTAGACAGGATAACGCCTACGCCACGCGACGCAATAGACACAAGTGCTTGCGCGACTGCAGACGAGGTGGCCTCGTCCAACGTTCCTGTTGGCTCATCCGCGATAATCACGTCGGGGTTTACAGCCACAGCACGTGCGAGCGCCACAAGGTGACGCTCGCCACCACTGAGTTGACGTGGATACTTATGTCGGACGTAGGAAATATTGAGGTCGGCCAAGACTCGCAGACACTCCGCCGTTGCCTCGTCCTTTCCCATGCCACGCAGTGCAAGCGCCATCATGACGTTTTCGAACACCGTGTAATCGCGCATGAGTCTGCAGTCTTGCTCAACGATGCCAATCCTCCTGCGAAGTACGGCAACATGTATCCGCTTCATCGATCGTGTGCTTTCGCCATTCACGAAGACTTCTCCACTCGTGGGAATGGCTGCGGCGTACAGTAGATGCAAGAAGGTGGTCTTTCCTGCACCGGTCGGACCAGTGAGAATGACCACGGCACCGGATGGGATCACGCACGAAACGTTCTGGAGGGCCGGAACGGCATCGTACTGAACGGTCACAGATCGTAGTTCGAAGGTCATGCGGAAAAATACATCACGTCGTGGCAGGGGCTTTGTTACTCATCAGAATAGAGAGAGGCACCGTTGCAGGAATTGCTTCGAAGATGGTTTTGAGTATGGCCATCATTGGTATTGAGAGGATCATTCCAACCGGACCCCACATAAAGCCCCAGAACAACAAACTGAAGAGGACAAGAACCGGACTCAGATCGAGGCTCTGACCCAACACCTTTGGCTCGATAAAGTTTCCAATGATATTGTGTTCAACAATGAGTGTGACC
>JBBRES010000233.1:0-2170 GCA_038202665.1 Kapaibacterium sp. (SeqCode)
ACAACTTGCCGTTAACCTCCAGCGCGGATGGCATGTTGTGAGTGCCGCTGCACGCACGACTTCGGGTGCAACCAGCGCGCGGTCGAATGAGATCCGTTTGTTCGTTGGTTCCTTGGATGGCTACACAGAACGCTTCGATTCCATTCCACGATTCTGGGTACAGCGCGGCTCCTGGGGCAGAGAAACGGGCTTTGCGAAAAGTATGCCTGGAGCATACACAGAGTCTCCTAGTGGACCCTATCGTGCATCAGCACGAGACACGGTTCTTATCTATCCAACAACAGCGCGCAGTCCGCTTGGCGTCCGCATGTCGTTCTGGCACGCGGCCTTCATCGATGCAGGCGACACAGCATTCGTAGAGTACACCGTCAACCAAACAGATTCTGGTTGGAAGACGCTTGGAGCGTACAATGCTGCAAGTAATGCTCGGTGGTTGGACACAACGAAGGGCGACGACGCATGGCGTTTTGAGAACATCGGATTTGTCACTCCATCGGTTGACGACACGGTATATGTACGACTTCGCTTCCGCTCAAATGCCGCCAGAAATTCTGATGGTTGGTACATCGACGACATCTCGTTCGAGGGAATAACGTCCGTGCAAAGCGAAACGTCTCATCAACGCTCTGCCTATCCGCAGCCTGCTACGACGTCGTGCACACTTGGCCTTCTACCGGAGGACGACGTTGTATCTGTTGCGCTGGTAGCGCCGTCAGGTCAGGACATGACCCCTCCGTGGAAACAGGAACAAACCTCGCTTGTACTCGATGTGCGTTCTTGCGCACCTGGCATCTATGCAGTAGAGGCATCAACAATTCGTGGCATCATTCGGCAAACGATTATTGTTGCACGTTGATCACTCTCCGGCACGGAGCGTAAATGTTATGGTGGTGCCTTTGCCTTGATCACTCTCTACGTACACATGCGACTGATGTGCCTCAAGGATATGCTTCACAATAGCAAGACCAAGGCCTGTTCCGCCTACAGCGCGGGAACGATCTTTATCGACGCGGTAGAATCGTTCAAAAATCCGCGCAACGTGATCCTTCGGTATACCAATTCCCGTATCGGCGATTCGCACCGTCACTTCTTCGCCTTGCCGCCTTGCCGACACTATCACTTGCCCATTCGGCACGTTGTATTTGATCGCGTTGTCGATCAAGTTCGTCAGCACTTGCGACAGTCTTTCCTTGTCTCCGTACACCATTACATCGTCAGACATTCTCTCGTCTAACAGCACGTGTACCGAGCGCTGTATGGCGCGAATCTCCATTGTCTGCACAAGGTCTTGCAGAACGGATGCGATGTTGAAGTATCGAAAACTCAATCGCAGCTCGCCCGACTCAATGCGCGAGATATCTATCAGGTCGCTAAGCAACGCATTTAATCGCATGGCATTGGAATATGCCTTTTCAAGAAACGGACGGCTCACGTCGGGATCTTCCAACGCGCCATCAAGCAATGTTTCAAGATATCCTTGAACACTAAAGATTGGTGTTCGAAGTTCGTGGGAGACGTTGGCAACGAATTCACTGCGAACGCGTTCGAGCCTGCGTAGCTCCGAAATGTCGGTGCTCGCCTTTTCGGCCATCCGGTTTACGGCAGTGGCCATACGCCGAACTTCTTCCGATGCAGATGCAGGGATGTGAATCCGTTCGGCAATTGCACCTTCGGCGATCGCCGTTGTAATCTCACGTACATCATGCATGGGCCTGATAACGGATCGGCGTAGGAGGGTGGCAAGGAGGAGGGTTGCAATCACAATTGCTGTGACAACAACAACGAATGCCTGCGTCCGTTCGACGAGCAACCACATGGCAATGGTCACGGCGACGATCACGATGAGCATCCATATCCACACGATGGTTGCTACAGAGAAATGCTTCACGAGCGGAATTTACTCGTGTTCGCGGAATCGATAGCCAACACCTTTTACAGTTTCGATCCACGGACCGTATTTACCCAGCTTTTCGCGGATCTTCGACACGTGTACATCCACGGTTCTATCTACCACGAACACAGACTCGCCCCATATTCGACGCAGAAGCGACTCGCGTGTAAAGACCTTACCACTGTTCGACGCGAGAAAGGCAAGAAGTTCAAACTCCTTTTTAGGAAAGAAGCTCTCGCGAGAATCTATCCGCACCGTGTAGTTCTGGCGATTAATCTC
>JBBRES010000234.1:0-1966 GCA_038202665.1 Kapaibacterium sp. (SeqCode)
CAGGGGTTACGGCGGCAAGGACCATTCGCAAACGGTCCGATGCGCAGATCACGATTGTCTCCGCAGAGTCTGCGCACTTCTTTAGTCGTCCCGCACTCATGTATATCTACATGGGTCACATGGAATTCCAACACACCAAACCCTACGAAGACTGGTTCTGGAAAAAGAACCGCATCAACCTTGTGCACGCACGCGTTGATGTCATCGATGCTGCTGCGCAATCCATCACGTTGAACAACGGCACAACGTTGTCGTATGACGCTCTCATTCTAGCGACGGGTTCTCGCACCTCGTTCTATGATTGGCCCGGACAACATCTTCGCGGCGTTCATGGCTTTACCACACTCCAAGATCTTACCGCCATCGAAGCATCCTCCGTCGGTGCTCGTAGTGCCGTTGTTGTGGGAGGCGGACTGATTGGCGTGGAAGCCGCAGAAATGCTGCATTCGCGTGGGATAGAGGTGACGATGCTTGTACGCGAAAATGCGTATTGGCGCAACGTTTTGCCTTTAGAAGAGGCCGCTATTATCGGCGCCCATCTTCAGCAACATGGAATCGACGTGCGATACAACACGCAACTGCAGAACATAGAAGGCACAGAGTGTGTGCGTGGCGTAACACTTACAACAGGTGAGACGATCTCTTGCAACATCGTCATGATTTGCACGGGAGTAAAACCTGCCGTTGATCTTGCAGCACAACATGATATTGCCACACATCGTGGCATTCAGGTGAACGAATACTTCGAAACATCAACGCCGAACATTTACGCCGTTGGTGACTGTGCTGAGCAGAACGGAATTGTCGAGCTGCTCTGGTACACAGCGCGCGCACATGGAGCGCACGTTGGCGCTGTAATCTGCGGAGATCGCAGACCATATACGCGGGACGTCTTCTACAACTCTGCGAAGTTCTTCGACATTGAATATCAGACCTACGGATCGATTCCGGCCGATCTTAAAGGGCTCGAGTCATTCGTATGGCAACATCCACGAAAAAATCAGTTCTTACGCATCGTACACAGTGATGGCGTAGTGCGCGGATTCAATGCACTCGGCCTTCGTCTACGGGCAGACGTCTGCATGCAATGGATTCGCGATGCCGTAAGCGTTGATGTTGTTCTTCGCAATCTCAAGCAAGCAAACTTTAACGAAGAATTCTTTGCGTGGGAGGTAGCCGTATGACAACAATCAACATCATGTTGCCGAAGGAAATCACGGACCGAAATCAGCTGCCAATGCATGAGCGTATCGGATACGGCATGGTGGCCCTTGCCGCCCTCATACTTCTCCTTGGTGCCTTTGGCGGTCCACTCGCAGCGAACCCCGCCATCTACTGCTTCCTCACAATTGGACTTTCATCTTTAGGTGGTCTTACTGTTATCCTTCCGCGATTCAAACAACTTCCCGGCATCAAGAACAACGGCGTGATGACGTCAGGCCTTACACGTCGCGGTCTCCTTGCGTGGATGCTCGGCATTGCCTTCACAGCATTCTATGTTGTGTTGTACTGGTATCCTGAATTGCTAGGTCAGATGGTGGCGAGCGTCGATCCCATCTCGTGGACGATTCGCAACAGAGCAGCCGACAGATGGTTCTTGTACGGAACGTTGTACACGGTATCTGTGCTCATCATGGGCATTCGCATGCTGGCAAAATACCGGCACTCGCCCTATCACCTTGTGCGAACGGGCAGTGTGATGACGTCGCAACTCGTACTTGCATTCGTCATCCCGGCAATCCTCGTGCGGCTGGATTCACACGAATTCTACTTCCACTACTTTTGGCCATTGAAGCCCGACTATCTCTTCCCATCGTCGCTGCACGAGTTGTTCTCGAGCGACGACAAGCTCATCGTCTTCATGGGTTTTTGGACGGTGATGATGTCGTTCATTGCGGTGCCAACTCTTACCTATTTCTTTGGCAAACGGTGGTATTGTTCGTGGGTGTGCGGTTGCGGCGCACTG
>JBBRES010000235.1:0-1847 GCA_038202665.1 Kapaibacterium sp. (SeqCode)
ATCGAGGCGAACCTCGAACAACTTGAGTTCTACAATCAAAACACGCTGATGCTTGTAACGGCATTGAACTCGCACATCGGCTACGATAATGCAGCGAAGATCGCGAAGACAGCCCACAAGAAAAAGATAACGCTCAAGCAAGCGGCACTTGAACTAGAACTTCTCACAGAAGAAGAATTCGACAAGTGGGTGCGGCCAGAAAACATGTTGGGACCGTCTGCATAAGCATCATCAAATGAACACGCAACACAACGTCGATATCGCATCGCTCACCACGTTTCACGTCCACGAAATGGCCGAGACCGTGGTGAGCTGCCAGAGCACGGACGACGTTGTAGCGGCTCTGCAGGCTGCTACGAAGCCCGTTCGTATTCTTGGTGGAGGCAGCAACATCCTCGTAACCCAAACAGTGTCGGATGTGATTTTGAAGGTCGAGATCATGGGTCGTGACGTACTCTTCGAAGACGAGCACGTCATTACGATTCGTTTCGGCGCTGGCGAATCGTGGCACGAGAGTGTTGCATGGTGCGTTGCGCAGGGCTACGGTGGACTCGAAAACCTTGCCCTCATTCCTGGTACGATCGGCGCGGCGCCAATGCAAAACATCGGTGCCTATGGCGTGGAGCAGGAGCAGTGCTTTGATCACTGTGTCGGTATCGATCGAGCAACGATGCAAGAGCGCACGTTCCGTACAGATGATTGTGCATTTGGATATCGTGATAGTGTGTTCAAGCAAACTCTTCGCGACTGCGTTGTGATAACACACGTGGCCTATACACTTTCGAAGCAACCTGCTGTGCATTGCAACTATGCCGATGTGCAACAAGAACTGCAATCGCGTTCTATAACAGTACCAACGATTGCCGATGTCTTTCACGTCGTTGTTGCCATTCGTACGCGTAAGCTCCCGGACCCTGCGCAGATCGGCAATGCCGGTTCGTTCTTTAAGAATCCCGTTGTTGATGATGGCCTCGCAACCCGCCTCCATGCTGCCTTCCCAAGCATGCCATCCTATCCGCAAGCAGATGGTCGTGTGAAGTTGCCAGCCGCGTGGCTCATTGATCAATGTGGATGGAAGGGCTATCGCAAGGGCGATGCAGGTGTTCATGTGAACCAAGCACTCGTGCTCGTGAACTACGGAATGGCAACGGGCGAAGAGATCTATGTGCTCTCGGAAGACATCAAGTGTTCCGTATTGGAGCGGTTTTCGGTTGCACTCGAAACCGAAGTGAATCGGTGGTGATCATTGATGTTTGATCGTGGCCTTCTTGAAGACTGCTACCCACTGTTTTGTTTCGCGAGGGGTAAGGGTGGCGCGGCGAACATCACGATGGATGATGTAGAGTGCGGCTTTTCCTTGAATGACGTAGTAGATCTGTGACTCGGGGAGTTTGTCTGAATTCCATGTAGCTGCTTCTATGCTGAAGATTACCCACGGACGTTCTTCGGTGGTGCCGTGTTCAAGGACGGTAAGTTTTGGGTCGACCGCTTGTTTGAGCGACTCTGCATAGATCACGCTCATGGCTGAGTCTGGATGTGCGCGATACACACGCTTCATCGACGTCATCATACCTAGCTCCGTCCAGTCTTTACCGATCTCGCGTTCGCGGCGCAATACCACAACAGACATCGCACTATCGTCACGCGAATCAACTTGCTTCCATGGGCCCTTGTCTTGCGGCCAATCGATCAGCACGCCTTCTGAAACAGTGGCCGCCGTATCGCATCGTTCCTTCGCTAGTTCCGCTGCTTGCACGTCGCCCATGGACGCAGCACGTGTGAGATCCGTACATGCATCGGAGCGCGCACCGAGCGCATAGTAAGCCTGTCCGCGTAATGCCAGCGCA